>DAIRVB010000286.1:0-6119 GCA_036803065.1 Streptosporangiaceae bacterium | reverse complement strand
GGCCGGTACCACATGCTGCACGCAGATCTCGCCAACGCCCTGGAACAACGAGGCTACGCCCTCAAGGCTGTCAACGTTCTGTACCAGCGGCATAAGCGCGTATTCCCGTACGGCTATCCTGCCGCTTATGTGTCTAACGTGCACCATCAGAACATCGTCATCATGCGCAGTGAAGGCCACTAGATGGAAGTGGACCGTATCCACCTGGGTGACTGCGTCGATGCACTGCGGGCACTACCCGACGGATGCGCGCAGCTCGTAATTGCTGACCCACCCTACAACATCGGCCCCCCATTCGGCATAGCCCAGGAATGGCGTCACTCCAGCGAGTGGCTGCCGTGGTGCGAGACGTGGCTGAAGGAATGCGCTCGCACGCTGGACGAACGTGGCCAGATATTTGTATACGGAATCCATCACTACATCGGCTTCATGCAGACGATGATGTACGAGTTGGGCCTGCACTACCGCCGGATGATCATCTGGCACTATGAGAACGGCTGGGGCCGGACGCGCCGAACCCTCGCTACGCACTACGAGCCGATCCTGTGGTTCTCGAAGGGATCCGGGTACACCTTTCATCAGATCCGTGAGCCGTACAAGAGCACCGAAAGACTAAGGCATCCGATAATTAAGCACGGACGCGTCTGGACGCCTAATCCCGACGGGCGCATGGCCGGTGACGTGTGGCGGTTCCCAACCCTTGCGGGCCGCAGGTTCGCAGCCGAACGAGTCGACCATCCCACTCAGAAGCCACTCGCGCTGACTGACCGCATCGTGCAGCATTTCAGCAATGAGGGGGATCTTATAGTCATACCCTTCGCCGGCAGCGGAACTGAATGTGTTAGCGCGGCACGGAACAACCGTCATTTCTGGGCTGCGGAAATCAAGGCCGAATACGTCAGGACAGCGGCCGCGCGGCTAGCGGCACTCGCCGAAGATCCAGCAGATCCGGATCAACGTCTGTGATCTGATGATCTAGATCTCGCGGTGGAGACTGCGTGGACACCGGTGGCCAGGGCCGACCGTGCAAGGCCGGGCCGGCCTCCCGGACTAGTCAACGGGTGTCGCGTCGGCGAGCTGGGCGATGATTTTCGTCAGCGCACTCTGCAGGTGCCGTCGCTCGGCCTCGGTGAGTGTCGCGGTGGCTCGTTGCTCCAGGTTCGCGCGGGCGGTGTGGATGGCGCCGCCTAACGATAGATCGCCCATGATCGCTTCTTACGGATGCCCGATATGGGCGATAAATGGTATACCGCGCCATCGTTTGATGTCAGAACGGGCATTCGGATGCGGATAGTGAGCTGACCCCCGAAATCGGTGATAGGCGCAACTGACCCGGCTATGCGAACCTCCACTTGTATACCGGGTGGGACGTGGCGACAGGGCCCCGTCAGAGACGGGGCAGCCGTCGCGTCCCCGCCACAGTGGCGGCTACCTGAACCCGGCTGAAGACCGACGGGGGGAGGATGGTTGAGCACGCACGTCAGGCAGGCCATCCCGCACGCAGGCAAGGACAACCATGAGCCCTCTCCTGACCGACGTGAGTATCGTGAGCGCCGCGGCAGCGGCAGTCATCGTCACGTACGTGCTGCTCGCCCGCCTGATCTGGCGCCGGGGCAAAGGGCTGGAGGAGCCTTAGCGGAGCACTACGACATCCCCACGGTCGAGTTGCGCAGCCGTGGCATCCGCTGGTGCATCGCTCTCGGGCTGCTGCTCTCCGCTGGCGGGCTGGCCCGGCACGTCATCTTCTTCTGGTCGTGGACCCACTACCGCGCCCTGATGACGGCGTGGACCTGCGCGTTCGTGTTCTCCGCGGTCCAGTGGTTGCTGTCGTGGCGGGATCGTCCGTGGACCGTCACCCCCGCTCAGCAGCAACGGCTGGGCCGGCTGCGGGTCACCGCGAACATCCCCCTGTACAACGAGGCCCCCGAACTCGTGGACCGGTGCCTCTATGCGCTGATGAACCAGACCCGGCCGCCGGACCGGATCGACGTCGTGGACGACGGCTCGTCCATCGGCTACGGCCATCTGCAACGTCACTGGGAAGGCACCTGGCCGGGCGGCACGGAGGTCCGCTGGATCCGGCAGCGGAACGCAGGCAAGAAGCACGCCCAGGCGGCTACCTTCACATCCGACCCGGATGCCGACTTCTTCATCACGATCGACTCGGACACCGCGCTCGCCGCCAACGCCATCGAGGAAGGGCTCAAGCCCTTCGCCCACCGGACCGTGATGTCGGTCGCCGGGGTCGAGCTGGCGTTCAACTCAGCCGCCAACTGGCTCACCCGCACCGTGTCCGCCCGGTCGCTCATCTTCCAGATCGTCGCGTGCGGGGCGCAGTCGGTATGCGGGGACATGCTGGTCAACCGGGGCGCGTACGCCCTGTACCGGGGTGACTTGATCCGGGCTATCGTGCCCGCCTATGTCAGCGAGACGTTCTTCGGCCATCCGATCAAGCTCGGCGACGACGCCGCGCTGACCCTGTTCGCCCGGGGCCGTGGCCGGGCCGTGCAGCAGTCCACCGCGTTCGCGCTGACCATGTACCCGGAGACCCTCTCCCACCACTTCCGCCAGTGGATCCGGTGGATGCGCGGCTCGACAGTCCGCAACTTCTGGCGGGTCCGCTACCTGCCGGTCACGTCCTACGGCTGGTGGTTCACCGTCCTCGGGGACTATTTGTTCCTCACCACCACGATCATGCCGGTGATGGTCGCCCTGACGTGGCCAAGGTCGGCTTACTTCGCCGAGGGGGCCCTCACGGCGATGCTCGTGTGGGCGTACCTGACAGGACTGCGGATCCTGGCGGTCCACCGGAGCGACGAGAACTGGGCGTACCGGCTCGGCACGCTGCTGTGCTACGCCCCGGCGATGTTGTGGGCCACGTTCGTGCTGCGGCCCCTGCGCTTCTGCGGCATCGCCACGTTCCTCCGGCAGGGCTGGAAGACCCGCACTGAAGGCGCCGAGGTAGCGCTCGCTTCGGCTGGAGAGCGGGCGGCCACATGAAACGGCTCCTCATGCCGGGCGGAGCTCACGGCCGGGGCCGTTGCCCGCGCGGTCGCCACGGAGTCCTGAAGTACGCCGGGAACATCATCGCCATGATGGTGCCCCTCATCCTGCTGGGCATCTTCATGATGCCCCCTGTCGGCCTGGTCTTCGCGCCACCCGAGCAGGTGGGACTCCGCGTGTGCGTCCCGGGCCCGGTCGTGCTCTCCGGCCGCTACCTCGGCATCGCCCCCGGCACGCCGTGGCGGCAGTCGGCCATCCAGTTCGCCACCGCGACCAGCGCCGATCCGGGAACGGTGGAGGACTACACGCCGTTCGGCGCGCCTTTCGACCAGACGCGGGCCTGCCAGGTCACCCAGCTGGGTGCGGTGCCGCTGATCCAGCTTCTGCCACGCGATGTCTCCCTGGCCGCCATCGCCGGCGGCCGCTACGACGGCTACTTGAACGCCTACGCCCGCGCGGTCGGCGCATTCAAGGATCCAGTGGTCCTGAGCTTCGCCCATGAGATGAACGCCCGCTGGTGGTCGTGGGGCTACCAGCACACGAGCCCGGCCGTCTTCATCGCCGCGTGGCGGCACGTCTGGAACGTCTTCGCCCGGGCCGATGTCGAAAACGTGACCTGGCTGTGGAACGTCAACCGCAACGCCAACCCGGGCCAGGACACCATCTCACCGGCGCAGGAGTGGTGGCCCGGCGCCAGGTACGTGGACTGGATCGGCATCGATGCCTACTTCAACACCCCGGCCGACACGTTCACGTCGGTGTTCGGCGCCACCCTGGCCAGCATCCGCCAGATCACCAGCGACCCGGTGCTGATCACTGAGACAGCCATCGCACCGAGCCCGCAGCAGGACACTCAGATCCGCAGCCTGTTCGCCGGGGCGAGCGCCGCGCCAGGGGTGCTCGGGTTCGTGTGGTTCGACCTCGACCGCCGCGAGGCCTGGCATCTGGAGGACAGGCCTGCTGCCCTGGCCGTATTCCGTGCTGAGGCGAGCCAGTACGAGACGACCCCGTACGGCGCAGCCGGGTACGAATGGAACCGGCCCCCGTCACCCGCGCAATCTGCGGCGACAGCGACAGCGGCGGCACCTGGCCGCGCCCGCAGCGCCGATCGCCGGGAAAGTCCGCGATCACCGGTCCGCCTCCTCCAGGGAGCGGAGCCGCGGGTCGGCCGCCAGAACGCGCAGTCCCCGATGCAGCGCCACGCGCACGGCGCCAGGTGATTTACCGAGAAGCCGGGCGACCGCGGCCGTGTCCAGGCCCGCGATGACTCGCAGCGCCACCGCCTCCGCCTGGTCCCGGGAGAGCCCGGCGACCAAGGCGACCGCGCGCCTGGTCGACAGGTAGTCGAGCACCTGATCCTCGACCAGGTGGCCGTCGGCCACCGAGTCGACGTCAGCGGCCATCAGGCTGCCCCGAGCTCGCACCCGTGCTCGCGCCGCGTCCACGGCCCGGTGGCGGCCGATGGTGAACAGCCAGCCGCGGAAATCGTCCGCCCCGCCATTGAAGCGGTGCAGGTCCCGCACCACCTGGAGCCACGTCTCGCTGGCCACGTCATCTGCGTCATCGGAGCTGAGAACGCGCAGGAAGCGCAGTAAGCGTGGGTGCAGCTCGCGCCATAGCTGGAGGAACCCGGCCTCGTCGCCCGACCTGGCTCGGGCCAGCGCGTCATCGAACGTGTCCGCCTCGTTGCCCATCCCATCAGCATGGTGGCACAACGTTATCGACGGTCGCACAGCGTCAGCAGTAACGACGGCCGTGTCGGCGTTCCCGCTGGCACGGCCGTCGCCGTGAACATCTGCCCTGCTACAGCACCTTGATGATGACGATCGCGCTCTGCGTGGCGGCGTACCGTGACGTTCCCGGGAACACCAGCTTGTACCGCATGGTCCGGCTCGGCTTCACCGTGAACCCGATCCAGCCCATGGCGTTGGTTTTCGACATGCCTACCCTGGAGAACTTTCCGCCAGCCGCGGAGGCGGCGGCGTCGAGGTAGACGACCTTGTGGCCGAGATCCATGTTGCTGGCCACGAGCACACCGGTGATGCCGACCGCCCGCGACGGCTTGATGTAGCTCATCGATCCCCGGATCGACAGCGCCGTGGCGGATTTATGCGCGGGGACGGGCGCGGCTTCGGCGGTGCTTGCTACGGCGAGCATGGCGGTCGAGGCAATCGCCGTGGCCGCCGCGGCCCTGGTCAGCATGGACATGCGCATTCTTCTTCTCCTCAGGGTCAGGCCTCAAGTCCATGAGGCGCCGGACTACGCCTCTATAGCGATACGGACTCCCGGCCCGTTACTCTGAGGATCCAGCTGGATACAAAAGCCGCAGATTTTCTCCTGGCAGATTTCTCCGGCGGATTACTCCTGGCGGCGGAGGACGACGACGGACCGGCCGGCGACCGGCAGAACCCGGCCGCTTTCAAACACTTCCCCCTCCTGGGCGGGGTCCGAGGTGTCGATGACCAGTTCCCACCGGTCCCCCCACAGCTTGGGCAGCATCCACTCGATGGGCTCGTGGTGGGCATTGAACAGCAGCAGGAAGCAGTCGTCGGTCACCGGCTGGCCGCGGCGGTCCCGGTCGGTTATCGCCTCTCCGTTGAGGAAAAGCCCGACCGTGGGCGCGGACCCCGCGTTCCAGTCGTCGTCACCCATCTCGGACCCATCCGGCTTGCACCAGCCGAGGTCCACGGACCCCCGGATGGGCAGGCCCTGGAACCAGCGCCGCCGCCGCAGCACGGGGTGCTCGCGCCGCAACGCGATGAGGCGGCGGGTGAACTCGAGCAGATCCTCATCGACATTGCCCCAGTCCTGCCAGGAGATCTCGTTGTCCTGGCAGTAGGCGTTGTTGTTCCCGCCCTGGGTGCGCCCGGACTCGTCGCCGCCCAGGAGCATCGTGACCCCCTGCGAGAGCAGCAGGGTCGCGAGGAAGTTGCGCTGCTGGCGATGCCGCAGGGCCAGCACGTCCTTGTCGTCCGTGTCGCCTTCGACGCCACAGTTCCAGGAGCTGTTGTAGCTCTCGCCGTCGGCCCCGCCTTCCCCGTTGGCCTCATTGTGCTTCTCGTTGTAGGAGACCAGGTCGCGCAGGGTGAAGCCGTCGTGGGCGGTGACGAAGTTGA
>DAIRVB010000285.1:0-6154 GCA_036803065.1 Streptosporangiaceae bacterium | reverse complement strand
AGGCCACCGAATTTATCCGGGCGGCGCACGTCGAGGCCCGGACCGTGCCCAACGGCGTCGGCCTGGTCCGCCTCATGGGCCGTCACTCCGGTTTCATCGCGTGCTACGCCGCCCTGGCGAACAGCGATGCCGACTACGTGCTGATCCCCGAGGTACCGTTCCGCCTCGACGGTGACGGCGGTTTCCTGAGCCACTTGCGTGCCCTGGTCGAGCGGCAGGGCCACGCCGTCGTGGTCGCCGCGGAAGGCGCGGGGCAGGATCATCTGGGGCGCGAGCTCGGCCCGGCCGACGCCTCAGGCAACGCCGGGCTCGGCGATATCGGGGTCTTCCTCAAGAAACGGATCGCCGGGCACTTCGCGGATGCGGGGATGCAACTGAACCTGCGGTACATCGATCCGAGCTACGCCATACGCAGCATCCCGGCCAACGCCTACGACAGCGTCTACTGCATCCGGCTGGCCCACACGGCCGTGCACGCCGCGATGGCCGGGCGGACCGAGATGGTCGTCGGCCGCTGGCACGGCCGGTTCGTGCACATCCCGATGGCCCTCGCGATCAGCAGCCGGTCCCAGGTCGACCCGCACGGAGACCTGTGGCTCTCCGTGCTCGAGGCCACCGGCCAGCCCGCCGCCTTCGGATAGCCCGGCCCCAGGACGCCACCGGCCGGGTTTCGCGCGGCCATGAAAGATTCGCGCCTGCGCCACCCCTCCCGGATGCCGGTGACCTGGGCATCTGCCCCGGGCGGCGGCACCGCGTCCGGCACGGGGGGCACAACGGCGCCGACGCGACCTACCATCGGGGCTGCCCAGTTGCCCGGCGAGGAGAGGGACCGGCCGTGGACGTGCGCCGAATCACCGCTGCCACCATTACCAGCCTGGCCCTTTGCACACTTGCGGCCTGCTCCGGATCGCCCGGGGCCACCCCTTCTGTGGCAGGCAGCGGCAGCAGCTCAGGACCGGCCGCCGCGGCCGGCGGCACCAGTGCAGCGTCGCCCGCGCCCGCGCCCGCGCCCGGCAGCAAGGCGCCGTACTGCGCGCAGGCGCCATCGTCCATGGTCGGCTCGGCACTGAAGCTGCCGGTGGGCAAGCAGGTGACGTCCCTCGACGGGCCGGTGTCCGTCTGCGCCTACCTCGGCAAGTACGAGATCCTCGTGCGCTTCCAGGTCGGCGAGAACACCAGTGAATTCTCCCAGAGCCGGAAGTCGCTCGTCAGCCTCCACCAGTCAGTCAGCGGCGTCAGCGGCCTGGGTGATCAGGCGTATTTCGCGACGGTCGGTTCCGGCCAGCGGGCCAGCAACACCCTCGCCGCGCTGAAGGGCACGATCGCAGTATTCGTTACGGCACCCACACCGCTCACCACTGAGCGGTCCCTGGTAGCCCAGCTTCTGGCCAAGCTCTAAGGTCCGCAGCGCTCTGACTCCACTGACTGCCGAGCCATTGACCGGACGGCTCAGCTGAACGGCTTGAACCGAACGGCTAGCCGGACAGATTGACAAAACAGGCCAAGCGGTTATTGAAACGTTACTCATGCGGCAGAGAAGCCGGATCCCCTGGCCCGGGCCGCCGCCGCGGCGCAAACGATGGTCATGACCCCTGAGAAGGGGTCATGACCATCGTGGTGCGCTCGCCGTACCATTTCCCTCGTGAGGTCGAGGACGGGTACCTCCCGAGCCCCTATAACCCGGGGGGGGATCCGTGGCTATGGGATAGGAGGGAGGTGCCCGTCCTCAACGGCTCGATAGTACAGGTCCAATTTCGTGGGCGCCGCGCGGCCGGCGCGTGCGTACTTTTCACGAACGCGGCCCACATACTGTTTGGCCGTCTCCTCGCTGATGGTCATCCTCCGGGCGACGGACTTCATGGGCATGCCAGTGGCGTAAAGCCGTAGCGCGCGCGTCTCCTGCGGACTGAGTTCGGGCCGGTCGGGGGCATCATCAGTAGCGAATATGTAGGCGAGGCGGGGAGAAATCCAGTCCTCCCCCGCAGCGACCGCCTTGATAGCCGCGCGCACCTGGGAGGTCTCCTCGTTCTTCAGCACATAGCCGAGAGCCCCGGCGCGCATCGCGGCCCGGACGGAGACCGGCTTGTCGGAGGCGGCCAGCACCAGGACGGCGGGACCGGCGGTGAGGATCGCGGCCACGTTGCGCTCAACGGTCGTCCCGTCGCCAAGGTCGAGATCCAGAAGGACGACGTGCGCACCGCGTCCCGGGCCGGCCAGGAGGGCGCCCACGGTCGCCGCGGTGCCGACGACGCGGATGCCGCTCTCGGCGGCCGCGACCCAGCCGGCCACCCCGTCGAGCACGATGGGGTGGTCATCCACGGCCGCGACGTCGATGACGCCGGTCACCGCGGCACGGCCTTCCGCGGCCCCAGTCACGCCGCCGCCTTCCACCATCGGACCTCAAGGCATCCCGCACCAGTGTCGCCTATGTCGACCGTCGCACGCCAGCGGGCAATGGCGGGCACGCTGCGCCTCAGCTTGATCACGTCCGGAGTGGTCTGCGGCGGCCGGTCGAAGCTGACGTACAGCTCCACGTCGTCATCAGTCGCGAGGACGGTGAGCATGACCGGGTGCGGCGGCAGCGCGCGCATGACGCCATCGACCACCGCCAGGGTCGCGGCCGCCACCTCCGGCGTCGGGCGCCCGGGATCGCCGACCACCTGGACCTCGACTGGCAGGCCCCGGGCCCGGGCGGCATGCAGGGCCGGATCCAGCCCGGCCAGCAACTCTTCCGCATCCCCGGCCCGGTCCACGAGGGCGCGCCGAAGCGTCGCCGCGTGCCGGGCGCACTGGTCCTGTACCTCGCGGTCAGCGGGGTCCAGCGTCCCGTCGGCGATGCCCCGCAGCAGCGGGAGGGCGTCGGCTTCCAGCAGGGAGAGCCTCCGGCGCCGGTCCTCGTGGACCGCGGCCGCGGCCGCGCGTTCTGCCACCGACCGGCTGGCCAGCAGGGCGCGGCGCGCGGCCATCCCGGCCTGGGTGCGCCAGGTCGGATGCAGGGCGGCGAACACGACCAGGACCACCATCAGCGTGTAGGCGGTCGATGCGAGCCGCGCGAGGCTCAGCGAGGTCACGCCGAGCCGGTGGATGGTGAAGATGGCGTGCGCGACGAAGACGAGCAGCGCCCCGGAAACCCACTCCCAGGCGGGACGGCTCAGCGCGACGAGGGCCAGCAGCCAGCCGGTTCCAACGACCGACCAGTCCACGGAACCAGTAGCGCCATGTATGCGGCGGTCCCAGCCGATCGTGACGACCACCGCGACGGCGACCGCGATCGCGATCGCCGCCTGTGCTCTGGTCAGGCCGCCCGCGCGAGCCCGCGGCACCAGCCAGGCCGCGGACGCGAGCATGCCCAACCAGGCCGCGACCGGCACCGCCGGCTGGCGGTAAGCGTGCAGGTAGGCCACCACCTGGATCAGCAGGGTGAACTGCCAGATGACGGCGACCGCGCCAACCATGCGGGGTAGCTCTGACTCGTAGGCCTCCCGGGCCAGCCCGTCGCGGCTCACCACGGCAGGCTCCACAGGTCCGCGGCGGCGGCCGCGGCGACTCCCCCGTCGGGCCGCGCCGACGCCGTCCATCGCAGGCTGACCACTGTGCCCTCGCCCGGCGCCGACCGGATCGATGCCCGTCCGCCCGAGTCCGCGATGCGCTCGACAACGGATCGCCGCAGGCCCAGCCGGGCCGGATCGACGCGGGCCGGGTCGAACCCGGTGCCCGCGTCCCGCACGGTCACCTCGAGATCAGCCGGCTCCGCGGCTTCGCCGCCCGGTGCCGGCAGGCTGACCTCGACCCATGCCTCACCGGTTCCGGCATGGCCGGCCACATTCGCCAGCGCCTCGCGCACCGCGTGCGCGAACGCGGCGCCGACCGGTGCCGGGACGGCCGGCCCATCTGCAGGCCCGGCTGGAGGGCCGGTCCCGCCCGGCCTCCCAGCCGCCGCCGGAGCACCGCCCGCGACCTCGACGTGCACGTCCAGGCCCCGGGCGCGCATTTCGCTGGCGACGGCCTCGATGCCGGCGAGCAGGCCGCCGTATGGCCGCCCGGCCGCACTGTCCGGGTCACCGGGATCGGTGAGCGCGTACTCCATCAGCGTGATGTCGTGCCGGCATCGGCCCACCACCTCAGCCACGTCGCCGCCGTCGGCCCGGGCGAGAGCCGTGAGGGTGTTGAGCACCGTGTCGTGCAGCAGCCGCTCGTGCTCGCGGCGCTCGATGTTCCTGGACAGGACGACGTACTGCTCGCGGGAGTCCCGGTCCGCCCGGGCCAGGGCGACGTCCGCCCCGCTGCCCCAGCGGTAGAGCGTCCAGCGGGCGGACCAGGCCACGGCGGCGAGCGCGAGCAGCAAGGCCCCTTCCGCGACGGGCGAGCTGCCCCCGACGGCCGCCCCCGGGGAGATACCGGCACCCGCCCAGTAGGACGCCGCCGACGCGAGGGCCAGCGGCACGAAGACCGCGGTGGACGCGAACCAGGCGGGGACGAGGATCTGCCCGGCCATCAGGATGTACAGCCAGTTGGCCGCGTCGCCGTGCATTGCTGGCGGCACGCACCACCAGATGGTGAGCGCGAGTGCCACATGAACGCCTGAGTCGAGGACGGCGAGCGGCCAGGCCGGCTGGCGGTAGCGCAGGAACGCCACCACCGCGCTGGCCCACACCACCGCGGCGGCGGGCCCCACGAGACGCCACGGATCGGCCGCGTAAAACGAGTGCCAGATGATCACCTGCACGGCGATGTATCCGATCGCTATGCAGCGGACAGTGGCGGCCGTCCGCGCCGAAACCCACTTCAGGGTCGTCATCGCGGGGCCGTCCGCGGCGCTCGCGACTGCCACAGCGGCCCAGCGCCGCGCAATGTAACCGCCCGGCCACATGGGCTGATGGTAGACCCGACTCGTCCGCTGATGTCAGCCAAAGTCTGCTGGCGTGCAATCCAGCCTCACCAGGAATCGGCCGAAGCCCAGTGAGAACGCCTGCTGGCCCACATCCCAGTGTTCCGGTCTGGTGCCCCGCGAGCCTGACGATCTTGGCTCTGCGGCGATGTTCGCCTGCACGTCGCCCTGGCGTAGTCGCCGTGAGCCGGGAGGTCCGGGTAATCTCAAGCCAGGCCTGTCCGAGGTCGGCGCTTCCCGATCCGGATCGCAGCGCCGAGCCAGTCCGCTCCAGACCCCGGCGGTACACCACAAGTCCGGCCACCACGTACTGCCCAGGAGTCCGCGATGCGACCCACCGAAACAGGCACTGCTGTGATCCGGCAGCACCGGCAAGCGGCCCCGGCAACGCCCCCCGTTTCCGCCTCGTCCGCGTCCGCCGCCGCTCCCGAGGCGCAACGCGGCAGCGAATACGCGCAACTGTCCCGGCAGATCAAGCACGCGGGGCTGCTCGAGCGCCGCCCGAGGCACTACATCTGGAAGATCGCCATCATCGCGGCGCTGCTGGCGGCCGGCTGGACCGCCTTCGTGCTGGTGGGCAACTCATGGTGGCAGCTCGCGGTGGCCGCGTTCCTGGCCGTCATGTTCACTCAGGTCGGCTTCCTTGGCCACGACGCCGGGCACAGGCAGATCTTCGGCTCCCGGCCGGCCAACTACGTCCTTGGCATCCTGCTCGGCAACCTCGGTATCGGCCTGAGCTACGGCTGGTGGGTCAGCAAGCACAACCGGCACCACGCCCACCCGAACACCGAAGGCGCGGACCCCGACATCATGATCAGCGCGCTCGCCTTCACGCCCGCGCAGGCGGGCACCAGCAGAGGCCTGACCCGGCTGGTGTTCCGCCTCCAGGCATACCTGTTCTTCCCGATGCTGCTGCTGGAAGCGGTCAGCCTGCACGCGTCCAGCATCCGCGCGCTGACCAGCCGCGCCGCCCGCTACCGGGTCTGGGAGGTGGCGCTGCTCACGATCCATGTCGCGGGCTACCTCACCGTGGTGTTCCTGGTGCTCTCGCCGGTCAAGGCGGTGGTGTTCATCCTGGTGCAGCAGGGCCTGTTCGGCCTGTACCTGGGCTCCTCATTCGCGCCCAATCACAAGGGCATGCCCATCCTGGACGCCGACGACCGGACCGACTTCCTGCGGCGCCAGGTACTCACCTCCCGCAACGTGCGCGGCGGCTGGCTCACCGACTTCGCGCTCGGCGGCCTGAACTACCAGATCGAGCACCAC
>DAIRVB010000284.1:0-6164 GCA_036803065.1 Streptosporangiaceae bacterium | reverse complement strand
CCATCAGCAGCTGCTTGAACAGCTGCGGCGACTGCGGCAGCGCGTACCAGCTGCCCGGGCGCAGCCGGACCGGCACCAGGAAGTCCCGTGCCCCCTCCGGGGTGGACCTGGTCAGGTACGGCGTCTCCACGGTGACGAACCCATGCTCCCGCATGACGTCGCTCACCAGGTAGGTCGCCTGGGAACGCGTCCGCAGGGCGGCCGCTGTCTCAGCCCGCCGGATGTCGAGATAGCGGTAGCGCAGCCTGATGTCCTCGTTCAGCTCACCGCCGCCCTCGATGGGGAATGGCAGCGGATCGGCCTCGGCGAGGACCTCCATCTCGTCGGCGACCACCTCGATGTCGCCGGTGGGCAGATCGGGATTCTCGTTGCCAGCGGGCCGGCGGCGCACCTCCCCGGTGACCCGCACGCAGAACTCGGCGCGCAGAGCGTGCGCGGGGCTGCCTTCCCCCTCGTCGCGGAGGACGACCTGGACGACACCGCTGGCATCCCTCAGGTCGATGAAGATGACCCCGCCGTGGTCGCGCCTGCGGGCCACCCAGCCCGCCAGCACCACGCGGGCACCAGCCTGCGGCGCGCGCAGCTCACCCGCCTCGTGGGTACGGATCATCGCCCGCCCAGCCTCCCCATCACGTGTCTCACAGTCCGGTGGATCGGGTGGCGCGTGGGACCGGCTGGCCCGGGCGGGACCCGGGCACGAGGCCGTCCAGGAACGGGTTGCTGGCGCGCTCCTCGCCGATGGTCGTCTGCGGCCCGTGGCCGGGCAGCACCTGCGTCTCGTCCGGCAGCGTCAGGCACACCCGCGCCAGGCTGTCCAGCATGGCCGGGTGGCTGCCACCGGGCAGGTCGGTCCGGCCGATCGACCCGGCGAACAGCAGGTCCCCGGAGAACATGGCCTCATGACCGGCCCGGAATGCCACCGACCCGGGCGTATGGCCCGGTGCGTGGTCCACGATCAGTTCCACGCCCGCCAGCTGCAGCGTCTGCCCATCGGCCAGCACCCTGACATCGTCGGGCTCGGTGAAAGTGAGGCCGCGCAGGAATTGCTGGCCAGCCTGGAGCCCGAGGCCGCGCGCCGGGTCAGCGAGCAGCGCCCGGTCCGCGGGGTGGATGTACGCGGGAATGTTTCGCGCGCCGCAGACTGGGGCGACGGACCAGACATGGTCGATGTGACCGTGCGTTGCCAGCACCGCCACCGGCTTGAGCCGGTATTCTGCGAGCACCTCCGCGATGCCGTCTTCCGCATCCTGGCCAGGGTCGATGATCAGGCATTCCTCGCCGGGCGCGGGCGCCACGACATAGCAATTCGCGGCGAACGAGCCGGCCGGGAATCCTGCGACCAGCATGACTGGCCTCCCTGACAGATGCGGGACGGGTGAGCGGGTACTGCGCGTACAGGCTACCGATTCGCCGGTGCCAGCCGCGAACCGGTAACAGCGATGTCACGACCTCGCACCGGCCGGTACCATTCGCGAAGTTTCGCTGATAAGCAGGCAGCAACTACCAGGAGGACAGAACACGTGGCGGGTAAGAAGGAACGCCAGCGCAAGCTAGCCCGTGAGCGTCACCTGCGCCAGCAGACCCGGCGCGCCCGGCGGGCGAGACGGGCGCAATTCTGGTCGGCGATCAGCGTGGCGTGCATCGTGATCGTCGGGCTCGGCGTGGGCGGGTACTTCCTGTTCAAGCCGGGCGGGACCAACGCCGCCGCCACCTCGGCGACCGCCACGCCCACGCCAACGGCCAGCGCGACGCCGACACCGACGGCTAGCGCGGTTGCGGAGCCGGCCACGCACTGCACCTACACCTCCAGCCCGCCCGCGGCGCGCAGCGTGGGCATGCCGCCGGCCACGCCCGCGTCCACCGCCACTTATCAGGCGACCATCACCACCAACCGCGGTGATGTCGTGATCGACCTGCTGAACAGCAAGGCGACCTGCACGGTCAACTCGTTCGTGTACCTGGCGGCGAAGAACTACTTCAACAACACCAAGTGCCACCGGCTGACCACCTCAGGCAGCCTCTTCGTGCTGCAATGCGGGGACCCGGCCGGTACCGGCAGCGGCGGACCTGGCTACAAGTTCGCCGACGAGAACCTGGCCGGTGCCACCTACCCTGAGGGCACCGTGGCGATGGCCAATTCGGGCGCGAACACCAACGGAAGCCAGTTCTTCCTCGTCTACAAGAACTCCACCCTGAGCCCCGGATACACACCGTTTGGCAAACTCGTCTCAGGGCTGGGAATCATCCAGAATGTGGCTAAGGCGGGCACGGACAACTCCAACGCCTCCGGGGACGGCCATCCGAAGGAGTCTGTCGTCATCGAACGCGTCACTATTAAGAAAACCTGATCGGGCGACGTGGCCGGATCAGGGCTGAGCAGGAGGCTAGCGGTGAGTACCGCCAACGATCCGTGGGGCCGGGTGGATGCCGAGGGTACGGTCTACGTGCGCACCGAAGATGGCGAGCGGGTGGTTGGCTCATGGCAGGCGGGCAGCCCGGATGAGGCGCTGGCCTTCTTCCGCCGCAAGTTCGACTCCCTTGAGACTGAAGTCGCCCTGCTTGAGCAGCGCATGTCGGCCACCGACCTGTCCCCTGGCAGCGCGCGAGCGACCATTGACCGCCTGCTGGCCGCCGCGGCGACCGCGAACGCGGTCGGCGACCTGGACTCGCTGCGCGCCAGGCTGGAGGCGCTGACCGGCCAGGTCGATCATCGCCGCGAGGAAGTGCGCGCCGCACGGGAACACGCCCGCTCCGAGGCCAAGGACGTCAAGGAGCGCATCGTGATCGAGGCCGAGCAGATCGCCGCCGAGGCAACGCACTGGAAGATCAGCGGGGAGCGGCTGCGCCAGCTTCTGGAGGAGTGGAAGACCGCGCCGCGTGCGGACCGCGCGGTGGAGACGGCCCTGTGGAAGCGCCTGTCAGCCGCGCGGAATGCCTTCACCAAGCGGCGGAAGGCCTATTTCGCCGGGCTCGAAGAGGAGCGGGAAGGCGCCAAGGCCCGCAAGGAGAAGCTGGTGGCCGAGGCGGAGGCGCTCGCGACATCGGCTGACTGGGGCCCCACCGCGTCGGCGTTCCGTGAGCTGATGCGGTCATGGAAGACGTCGGGCCGGGCGGGCCGCGAAGACGAGGACGACCTGTGGAACCGCTTCAAGACGGCGCAGGACACCTTCTTCCAGGAACGGTCGAAGGTGTTCTCGGCCAAGGAGACCGAGTTGCGCGAGCACGCGACGGTCAAGACAGCGCTGCTGGACGAGGCGGGGAAACTCGTACCGGTGACCAATGCCCGGGCCACCCGGGCGGCGCTGCGGTCCATCCAGGAGCGCTGGGAGCACGCCGGCCCGGTGCCCCGGGAGGCCCACGAACGGCTGGAGTCGGGCCTGCGCAGGGTCGAGGACACGGTGCGCAAGGCCGAGGACACGCAATGGCGGCGGTCCAACCCGGAGGCCTTGGCCCGGGCCAAGGGAACGGTGGAGCAGATCCGGGCGGCGATCACCGGCCTGGAACAGCGGCTCGCCAAGGCGCAGGCACGCGACGACAGCCATGCGGCGGCAGAGGCGGAGGAGGCCATCGCCGCCCGCCGTTCCTGGCTTGAAGAAGCCGAACGGACCCTGGCCGAACTGTCTGGCTGACCGGGGAACCCTAGCTGGTGATCCGGTAGACGTCGTAGACACCGTCGATAGCGCGCACGGCGCGCAGCACGTGGCCGAGGTGCTTAGGGTCGCCCATCTCGAAAGTGAACCGGCTTACCGCGACCCGGTCCCTGGTCGTGGTCACCGAGGCCGACAGGATGTTGACGTGCTGCTCGGAGATGGACCTCGTCACGTCGGAAAGCAGCCCGGTCCGGTCCAGCGCCTCGACCTGGATGGCCACCAGGAACAGCGAGCCGTCCGTAGGCGACCAGCGGACCGCCACCAGCCGCTCAGGCTGGGAATCGAGAAGGTGCCTGAGGTTGAGGCAGTCCGCCCGGTGCACGGAAACGCCGTGCCCGCGGGTGACGAAACCGGTGATCTCATCGCCGGGCACTGGTGTACAGCACTTGGAAAGCCGCGCCCACACGTCCGAGGCGCCTTCCACGACCACACCCGAGTCGCCGGCTGGCTGGGGCCTGGGCGAGCGGGTGGGCAGCGTCGCCTCAGCGAGGTCTTCCTGAGCGCCGGCGATTCCCCCCGCCGACTCGACCAGCTTCGACGCCACGGACTGCGCGCTGACGTGTCCCTCGCCGACGGCCGCGTACAGGGCGGACAGGTCCGCGTAGCGCAGTTCCCTCGCGATGGCCAGCAGAGCATCCCCGGTGGCGAGCCGCTGCAGCGGCAGGCCCTGCTTGCGCATGGCCCGGGCGATGGCGGTCTTGCCGGTCTCGGCCGCCGCCTCACGGCGCTCCTTGGAGAACCAGTGCCTGATCTTGTTGCGCGCCCGTGCGCTCTTGACGAAGCCGAGCCAGTCCCGGCTCGGCGCGGCGTCCTGAGCCTTGGAGGTGAAGATTTCCACGGTGTCGCCGTTGTCGAGCGTGCTCTCCAGCGCGACCAGGCGGCCGTTCACCCTGGCCCCGATCGTCCGGTGGCCCACTTCGGTGTGGATGGCGTAGGCGAAGTCCACCGGCGTCGCCCCCTGGGGCAGCGCGATCACCTCGCCACGCGGGGTGAATACGTAGACTTCGGCCGCACCCAGATCGAACCGGAGCGACTCGAGGAACTCGGCGGGGTCGGCGGTTTCCCGCTGCCAGTCGACCAGCTGGCGCAGCCAGGCCATGTCCGCCGTCCCACCCTGGCCGGCACCGCGGCCCGGCACGGTCTCCTCCTTGTACTTCCAGTGCGCGGCCACTCCGTACTCGGCCCGCCGGTGCATGCCCCAGGTCCTGATCTGCAGCTCGACCGGCTTCCCCTCGGGCCCGATCACCGTGGTGTGCAGCGACTGGTACATGTTGAACTTCGGCATCGCGATGTAATCCTTGAAACGCCCGGGGACGGGATTCCACCGGGCGTGCACCGTGCCGAGCGCCGCGTAGCAGTCGCGGACCGAGTCGACCAGGACGCGGATGCCCACCAGATCGTAGATGTCGTCGAACCCGACGTTCCGGGCGATCATCTTCTGGTACACGGAGTAGTAGTGCTTGGGCCGCCCGGTAACCCGGGCCTTGACCTTGGCGTTGCGCAGGTCGGAGGAGACGTCCTCGATGACCTCTTGCAAGAAGACGTCGCGGCGGGGAGCACGCTCGGAGACCAGCCGCGCAATCTCGTCGTACCGCTTGGGAAACAGGGTGGTGAAAGCCAGGTCCTCGAGTTCCCACTTGACGGTGTTCATGCCGAGCCGGTGCGCGAGCGGCGCGAAGATCTCCAGGACCTCACGCGACTTGCGCTCCTGCTTCTCCCGCGGCAGGTAGCGCAGGGTGCGCATGTTGTGCAGCCGGTCGGCCAGCTTGATCACGAGGACCCTGATGTCCCGGGACATCGCGACGACCATCTTGCGGACGGTCTCCGACTCGGCGGCCTCCCCGTACTTGACCTTGTCCAGCTTGGTAACCCCGTCAACCAGTGCTGCTATGTCGTCGCCGAACTCGCGCCGTAGCTCGGCCAGGGTGTAATCGGTGTCCTCGACGGTGTCATGCAGCAAGGCCGCGCACAGGGTCTCGTGATTCATGCCCAGCTCGGCGAGGATCGTAGCCACGGCGAGCGGGTGGGTGATGTACGGATCGCCGCTCTTCCGCTTCTGGCCGGAGTGCCAGTGCGCGGCGACGCCGTACGCGCGCTCGATGAGCCTGACGTCCGCCTTGGGATGCGTGGTGCGGACCGTCTTGATCAGCGGCTCGAGCACGGGGTTCATCCCACCTCCGCGGGGTGCGCCCAGCCGGGCGAGCCGTCGGCGGACCGTGGTCCCGCCGGCCGCCGCGGCCCCGCCGGCCGCCGGGCCCGCGCCCGCGCTGGCCGCTGGGGCCCGGCCAGCCGTTGCGGCCCGGCCAGCCGTTGCGGGGCGCCCAGTTGCCGCCGCAGCACGGCTAGTGGCGTGACCGCTCGCGGTGCTCTCTGCGGGGGCTGTCGCTGACGGCTCGGCCGAGCCAGGTTCGATGCCGGTGCCGGGTTCCGCGCCAGCACCGGGCTCAGTGCCGGTGCCAGACTCGGCGTCAGCACCGGACTCGGCGTCAGCACTGGGCTCAGTGCCAGTGCTGG
>DAIRVB010000283.1:0-6191 GCA_036803065.1 Streptosporangiaceae bacterium | reverse complement strand
GTCAGGAATAGCGACCCGCCGGTGTTTAGCCGCTGCGGATCGAGCGGGGGGACCGGGCCGCTGGCCGCCCCGTACAAGACCATGTATCCGCGCGGGCGCAGAGCCTCCAGGCTGGCGTCGAACGTCGCCTGCCCGACACCGTCGTAAACGACTGCCGCGCCTGCCCCGCCGGTCACCTCCTGGACTACCGCGGTGAAATCCTGGTAGCCGGTGACGTGATCAGCCCCGGCCGCCTTGGCGAGCTGTGCCTTGGCGTCGGTGGAGGTGGTCGCGACGATGACGCCGCCTCGCATCCGGACCATCTGGGTGAGCAGGAGGCCGACCCCGCCCGCGGCCGCGTGCACGACCACCGGATCGCCCTCTGCCACCCGGTAGGTGCTGTGGCACAGGTAGTGGGCGGTCATCCCCTGCAGCATGACGGCGGCAGCGACCTCCAGATCCACCCCGTCGGGAACAGCAACGGCACGGTCGGCGGGGACAAGGGCCTGCTGCGCGTACGAGCCAGGCGCAGTGGTCCAGGCCACGCGGTCGCCCTCCGCGAACCCTGTTACCTCTGGACCGACGGCCGCCACTGTTCCCGCGCCCTCCAGGCCGGGCACGTAGGGCACGCCGCCGCTGTAGGGCGGCCGGCCCTCCCGCTGATAGACGTCCATGAAGTTGACTCCGGACGCGGCCACGTCGACCAGCAACCCGCCCGGGCCCGGGCTGGGGGCCGGCCAGTCGCTGGCCTGAAGGACGTCCGGGCCGCCGTGCTCCGTGACCACCACTGCGCGCATGGTGCCATCCTTACGCATTGCGCACCGCTTGGGCATCCTCGCGCGGGGTGAGTACCCCCGCGAGGGCCGCGACGCAGAGGGCGAGGAGGACCGGGATGCCAAGCGCGACGGGCAGCCCCACCAGGGTGGCGGCCCCGCCGATCAGGACTGGGCCGCTGACCATCCCCACGTAGCTCATTCCGACGACGCGGGCCAGGCCGTGCCCAGGCCGGGCCGGATCGGCCGTTCCGCCGGCCAGGAAGACCTGCGGAATGATGCACGCCAGGCCTGCCCCGAGGACCGCGAAGCCGACGACGCCGCCCACCGGGCTATTGCTGATGAGCCCGCCCGCCAGCCCAGCCGCGGCAACCAGCCCGCTGGCGCGGACCAGCCGCACCGGCCCGAACCGCGCCGCCAGCGAGTCCCCGAGCAGCCGGCCCACCGTCATCGCGAGCGCGAACGCGGCGAACCCGGCCGCCGCGAAACCGGCGGAGGTACCGAGGTTGTCATGCAGGTACACGGCGCTCCAGTCGGCGGTGGCCCCTTCGACGAGCAGCCCGCAGAGGCCGACCAGACCCAGCAGAAGGGTCAGCACACCGGGCCGGAGTGACCGGCCCAGGCGCCTAGCCGACCCGGGACCACCGGCGCCGGCCTGCTGATCGGCCGGGCCTGCGGCCGCTGGGCTCGCGTCCGCAGGCTGGCCCGCGCCGGCCGGCCCGCTGCGCTCGGTGAGCAGCCACCGGCCAGCCAGCACGCCCACCACGGCAGACGGCAGTCCGACCGCGAGGAAGGTCGGCAGGGGCCCGATGGCCGCCCCGTCATGTCGTCCCTGCACGCCGGCTACAGCATCGGCGCGCTCGACCAGGACTCCGTTGGAGTTCATGCCGACGTCGAGCGCCCCCGCAGAGACACCGAATACGAACAGCGCCGCCATGAGCCATCCGAGGTTGCCGGCCAGTGCCGGGGGGATCAGGGTCAGTGCCATGGCCACGCCTGCCACCCTGGTCACCCAGGCACTGCCGAACCTGTCCACGAGCCGGCCGACCACCAGGGTGACCAGGAGGAGCCCGGCCGGGATGGCGAACAGCGCGATGCCGAGGACACCGTCGCTGAGGTGCAGCCGCTCCTTGATCGCCGGAATGCGCGTGATCCAGACCGCGAGGACGACGCCGAACAGGGCGAAGTACGCCGTTACTGCGGCCCGAGCGGCCCGTAGCCTGGCACCCGGGGCAACTGGGGCGCGGGCTGCCTGCGCGGGCGATGCGGCACTGTCAGCGGGAGAAGATCCGATTCACCCGACAGTACCGGACGATGCGCCCGGGACTCAGTTGCTGTAGACGCGGGCGGGCGTGACCAGGACGGCGGTGCGCCTCTGTTCGGCCATGACCTGGTCATAGGCCGCCCAGTCATCGTGCGTGCCGCCGGCCCCCTGGAAGATTTCACGCAGCAGCAGCCGGAGTCGCTCAGCATCAATGCCGGGATTCGGATCGTCGGGTCCGGCGAGCTCGGCGCGGCCCTCGACGCTGGCCCACTCGCCGCCGGACCGGAAGGTGATCGTGATCTGCGGGCGGGCCCGCAGGTTCGCGAGCTTGGCCCGGCCGTAGGTGACGATTCCCACCACCCGCTCGCCGGTCACTGGATGCGCCAGGACTCCGGCGTTGACGACCGAGGACTGGATGGTCACGTCGGCCCGGACGGTCGAGACCACCGCCAGGAACCGCTCACGCCGGCCGATCGTGATCGCATCATCCAGGGTCGCCATCGTTCACCTTCCCGTGTCTGCGCGCTGGTCCCGTGCGGACGGACTCGCTGTGGCGGTTCGTTGTGGATCTCAATGAGAAGTGGGGCCGGGCTGTCGCTGGTCGGCGTCCTACCCGCCGCCGCGCTCGTCGATGCCGGCCAGGAAGCCGGCCACCATGCCATTGAACTCCTGCGGGCGCTCCAGATGGGGCGAGTGCCCGCAGCCGGCGAGCACCTGTTCGGTGCAGCGACCGCCGGCCGCCCGGTAACGGTCCAGCACTGCGCGCATCTGGCTCACCATCGGCTGGGCCGGATACACGTCCTGTCCTGGCCAGCCCGGTACCGCGCCAAGCGCACCGAGATGGCCAAGGTCCACCAGTGAGGCGTCGGACACGATCTGGTCGGCGTCGCCGCGGATCCACAGCACGTCCGGCCGGTCAGCGACGTCCGCGAACCCGGACACGTCGCAGAACTTCGGCGAGATCGCGTTGTTCACGCCGCGCTCGCCCGGCGCGGTAGCCGGCCAGTTAGCCGAGCCGACCTGATCGCCCGGGTAGTAGTCGTCCCCGATAGCCATCTCCAGCATCGCCTCGACCAGCGCGTCCTCGACGTCCGGGGCGAGGTCGAACGGTGGCTGCCCGTACAGCGTGGTCAGCACCCGGCGGGGAGAAGTGGCATCGTCGGCGCCACGGTCGCCCGCCGAGATCCGCCGCACCATCTCGGCACTGGCGGTACCCCCGCCGGACCCGGCGAAGTCCGGCCAGCACGGCGTGCCGACGGTATCGCGGGTACCCCCGAAGCCGAACGGTGACATGGGGCTCTCCAGCACGATCGACGTGACCGCGCGTGGATGGTCAATCGCGTACTGCAGGGCAACACCGCCGCCGAGCGACCAGCCGAGCAGGTGCACCTGCTGACCGATCGGCACCAGATCGCCTCCGGCCAGCAGCGCATGCAGGTCATCGGCGAAGTCCCGCAGCCCGCGACGCGCGTCGATAGGTGCCCGCTGCGACAGGCCGAAGCCCCTGAGATCAGCCGCGACGCAATGCCAGCGCTCACCAAACACGGCCATGGTCTCAGCAAAGAATCGCGCGGCGGATACGTTGCCGTGCACGAGCACGATGGTCGGCGCGTCGCGCGGACCCGTGTGCAGGACATGAGTGCGCAGCCGCGAGGTCGCGATGTCGGTCGCCTCCACACCGGAGGGGAGTGCGGACATGTGGGTGATCCTTTTCCGGGATGTCGTGCCCTCAAGCGGTCAGTGAGTCCCCGCTGCTAGCGAGGCTGCAGGGGAAGATCCTTGGCCTAGCTGACGATAGCGACGGCCAATTGGGCACGTCCACCGTCCACGGCACCCTGCCGGTTCGGGCAGGCTTGGGGGCATGGCAGAGACTCTGACCCTCATGGCAGTACACGCGCATCCGGACGACGAGGCGTCGAGCACCGGCGGGGTGCTGGCCAGATACGCCGACGAGGGCGTCCGGACTATCCTCATTACCTGCACCAACGGGGAGTTCGGGGACGGGCCAGGCGGCGTCAAACCGGGAATGGACGGTCATGGCGAGGCGGCGGTCGCCCAGACCCGGCTGGCGGAGCTACGGGAATCGGCCAAGATTCTCGGGGTGGCCGAGCTTGAGACGCTCGGCTACCACGACTCCGGCATGCCGGAATGGGACTATAAGGACCTTCCGGACGCGTTTTGCAATGTTCCAGAGGCTGAGGTGGCGGCCCGGATCGGGATTCTGATCGAGCGATACCGGCCGCAGGTCGTGATCACCTACGACGATCAGGGTGCCTACCAGCACCCTGATCACGTGCACGCCAGCAAGGCCGCGGCCATGGCGGTGACCGCCTCCGGCATCCCAGCCAAGCTCTACCTGACGGCGATGCGGCGCAGCGACTGGCGCAAGGTCTGGGAGGCGCTACGCGATCAGGGCGTCGACGTCCCCGACTTCAGTAGCGTGAGCCCCGAGGTCCAGCGGCAGATGGACGAAGCCGAGGAGCGCATCACCACCACGGTCGACATCCAGCCGGTCCTTGAGCGTAAGCGCGACGCGCTGCTCGCGCACGTCAGCCAGATCAGCGAGTCCTGGTTCAGCAAGATCCCGCCGGAGGTCGCGGCGGAGGCCTTCGGCCGGGAGAGCTTCATCAGGGCCAGCGACACGACCGGAGCCCCGGTACCCGAGGACGACCTGTTCGCCGGGCTGCGCTAGCTGCACCCAGCCAGCTGGCCGGGCTAGCCTGCCGGGCGGCTTCCGGCAACGGCCTGCCGGTCGAATACGTGGACGGCCTCCTCCACCGACAGGCCCTTGGTCTCGGGCAGGAACCGGGCCACGAACGCTATCGCCAGTACCGCCAGGACAGCGAAGGACACCATCACCCAGCCCAGGCCGATCGCGTTGTGCCAGGCCGGGAAGATCTCGATGACCGCGAAGTTGGCCAGCCAGTCGACAGTGGCGCCAATCGCGGCGGCCCGGCCCCGGACAGCCGTGGGGAAGACCTCGCCCTGGATCAGCCAGCCCGTGCCGCCGACACCGATCGCGAACGAGGTGATGAAGAAGGAAAACCCCACCATGACCACCACGGTCTTCGGCACATTGGTCAGGAAGCCCACTCCAGCCGCGGCGACCAGCATGAACACCGCCATGCCCACGTAACCCCAGATGGCCAGCGGGCGCCGGCCCAGCTTGTCGATGTAGCGGAAGGCGAAGTAGGTGGCGATCACGTTGACCGCGCCCAGGATGGCGGTCACCTCGACGCCGGCCACGGCCGCATTGACCGCGCTGGATGACCCGCTCTTGAAGAAGCTGCCCAGCAGCTGCGGGCCGTAATAGAAGGGGACATTTATCCCGGTGATCTGCTGGAAGATGAAGAATACGCAGACCACGCCCAGTGCCCGCTTAACGCCCGGTGTCCACAGAGTCTTGTGCTGGCGCTCCTGCTCCCGGCGGGCGAGTACGTCCGCGGCCGCCCTGACCTCTTCTTCCGAGACTTCCATCCCCAGCAGGCCGAAGGCCTTGCTGGTATCGGCGAACCGGCCGTTGAGCATGAGCCATCTCGGGGACTCCGGCATCCGGGCCCGCAGCGCGACGGCCACCAGCGCCGGAACCGCGCCCAGGCCGAGAATGAGCCTCCAGTCAAGGCCCCCGGCCTCATGCGGCGCGATCTTGAGAATCACCAGGGCCACGAGGTAGGAGACGAGGATCCCCACGGTGATCATCCACTGCTGGATGATGCTCAGCTGACCTCGCCGGTTGCGCGGCGCGAACTCGGCGATATAGGCGGTGGCGATCGCCGAGTCTGCTCCGATGGCCAGCCCGATGAGGGTGCGGGACGCCAGCAGCATGAAGGCATTCACGGTGACCGCGGACAGGATCGCCCCGATCGCGTAGATCGCGGCGTCCGTGATCAGCAGGGATTTGCGCCCGAAGCGGTCAGTCAGCGGGCCGGCCACCAGAGCGCCGGCGGCCGCGCCCAGGGACGCTCCGGCCACCAGGTAGCCCGTCGCGAAGCTGGACAGATGGTAGGGAATGAAGTCCAGGACGGAGCCGATGTTGGACGTGTCGTATCCGAAGAGGAAACCGCCGACGCAGGCCAGCACGGCCAGATACCAGTAGAAGCTCGTCGGGATGCGCGCATCCAGTTCCTCGAGCGGGTTGCGCTCCGACGGCTGCGCGGCTGTGGTTTCCGACGACA
>DAIRVB010000282.1:0-6193 GCA_036803065.1 Streptosporangiaceae bacterium | reverse complement strand
CCGTTCGGCAAGGCCAACCCGGCGGGCAAGACGCTGCCGCCCAAGAACCTGGCCAAGATGATGGCCGAAGGGCACCCGCACTGCTACGTGGCGACCACGACGGTCGGCTACCCCGTCGACCTGATGAACAAGACCCGCAAGGGCCTCAACCTGCGCGGCGCCGCGTTCATGCACTGCTACACGCCGTGCCAGAAGGGCTGGGTCTACCAGACCTCGATGACCGTCGAGCTCGGCCGCCGGGTAGTGGAGGCAGGCCTGTTCCCGGTCTGGGAGTACGACCCGGAGACCCGGGAGTATCACTACTTCCACCCGCCGGTGCAGCGCCCGGTCACCGACTACCTGGCCATGCAGGGCCGGTTCAGCCACATGCTGCCCGAGCACGTGGCGGCGGCGCAGGTGGCCGCCAACCGTAACTGGCAGGACATCGGCATGGACGTCCCAGCCGAACTGCGCGAGGGCGAGGATCCCGAGAAGCACGCACGGCTTAAGGAGGAGCACTACTCCATGCCGCTGAACAGGGGCATCGGCGCCTGAGCGACGGCACAACACCGGCCGCAAACCGGGTGCTGGTCCGGGGGCTCGTCACCCCCGGACCAGCACCGGGGCCGAGCCAACAGAAGGACAGCGATCCCCGTGCAATGGCAGATCAGCTTTGACAACGGTCATCAGCAGCGCTACCTGCCCGATCGTCATGCCGTGCTGACCTATGTGCTGGCCATCGGGCCCAAGGCGGCCAGTCAGCGGTTCGAGGTGTTTACCGAGTCAGCGCCCGTCCGGCTGGCCGATGGCTCACCGGGCGGACGGGCTTTCTCGCTCGTCGAGGTGATCGACTTGGCCCGGCCCGGCGAGCCGGAACGGCTCCGCGCCGAACTCCGTGAACTCAGTGTGAATCCCCCCTCCGGCTCGTCGGTTACGCCGTCGGGGCCGGCTGGACGTTCCGTTGCGGAAAATGTTTCGGAAGGTGGGTCATGAGCGGGCCCAACGGCCAGCTCACGCCTGGCCCCGGAGCAAGGATCATCCCGCTGATGCCGGGCGTGGCCCGGCCCACCGGGGGGCGCCGCGAGTTGCTGCGCGAGGCGGTCATCCAGGTGGTCGGCCACCTGGTGATCAAGTCCGTGCCCCCCGAGCAGCGCACGCCGCTCTTCGACCAGGCCGCTGAACTGCTCGACGAGGCCGGCTGGGGCCTCGACGAACTCTACGCGGCAGCCAGCGATGGACCGCAGCAGAGCGCCCTTTTCCATGCGCTCGGGCTGGAAACCTGAGGACCGAAGGCCCGCGAACCAAAACACGATGGCCTGCGGCCCGGATCTGGAGGCGCACATGGCGGATCGACGGAGATTACGCCGCCACGGGTCGCAGCACGGCCCGACGGCGGGAACCTGGGCGTCGCGGGGCCCGCCGCCGCGGCCCAGGACCAAGGGCGCCGCGCGGATCCCTACCAGAAGCCAGCGCGACGCCCCTGCCCTTTACCCGGCTGGGACCTGGGTGCAACCCCAGGCCCGTTGCAGCCGAGATCGATACCAACCTCCGCGTGAGTCCCTTCATTCCGGCGGGACTACCCCCACGCACAGCAGCCGACCTGGCGCCCGCCGGGCCGAGCAGACGAGCCAATAGCGTCTCGTACGAGAGGTATCGGTGGCGACCCATGGCTACTACCGAATCAATCAGTCCCAACTATCAAATAATCACCAACGAGACCGGCCGGATATTCCGGGTCGGTGAAGAACCAGAGCAGATTCTCGGCTACCCCCGCTGGGTCGTAATCATGGCCGCGTGGTTTGTCATGTGCCTGGCGGGCCTGCTGGAGTACACGTGGGGCTCGCTGTCGGGCGCGCTCCAGACGGCGCATAACTGGGGAAACGCCCCGACCTTCTGGCTGTTCTCCTTCTACGTCATCTTCGAGTCGTTCGTCCAGATCCTCACCGGCTACCTGCGCAACCGCGGGATCCTCAGCGTCCGATGGGCCACGATCATCGGCGGCGTGATCTGCGGGATCGTGGCATATGCCTGGCTAGCGACGTCCACCTCCATCTGGACTGCTTACCTGAGCTACGCCGTTCTCGGCGGCATCGGGTCCGGCATGGTGTACTCAAGTGCCATCAACATCGTGGCTAAGTGGTACCCGGAGAAGAAGGGCTGGCGCACCGGATTCGTGAATGGCGGCTGGGCCTATGGCGCGGTTCCGTTCATCTTCATCATCGGCGCTGCGGGCACGGGCTCTGGCGCCATCAACATGACGGCGCACCAGATCAAGAACTACATCATCATCCAGGGAATCATCATGACCGTCGGTATCGCCATTGGCGGCTGGTTCATGAAGGACCCGCCGAAGAACTGGTGGCCGAAGGAGATCGAGCCGCTCAACTGGCAGAAGCACAGCACCCGTGACCTGCTGTCCAACCCGCCGGCGCTGCGGCACTACAACCTGGGCGAGATGTGGGGTACCCCGCAGGCCAAGTGGATCGGGATACAGTACGCCTGCTATGTCGGCTGCTCACTGTTCGGCGTGGCCTTCTATGTCCCGTTCGCGAAAGCGGAGGGTTTCACCGGCCTTGTGCCCTACGTCGGCTTCGCGGGATTCGCGCTGGCCGACGGCGGGTTCAGGCCGTTCTACGGGTGGCTCTCCGAGTACATCGGCCGCCGCAGGACAATGATCTACGCGTACTCGGGCAACGTAGTCTTCCAGTTGCTCACCCTCGTCGCCGGCCTGAACCACAGCGCCCCGATGTTCGTCATCTGCGCGATCATCTCAGGCGGCTTGTCCGGCGCCAACTTCCCGATGACCGCCGCGATGGTGTCGGACTACTACGGCGAGACCAACAACGCCATCAACTACGGGTCCGTCTATGCGTGGAAGGCGCTGGGCGGCAGCTTCGCCGGCGGCGGCGCCGCCTTCGTCATGACCGGCACCCTGTACGGCACGTCGCATTACCACTGGGCATTCGGCTTCTTCTTCGGGGCCGCCCTTGGCGCGGTGGCGGCGATCATCGTGACGTTCAAGTGCAAGAGGCCGAGCGTGCAGGACATGGAGGTAGCAGTGCGTGCCGCCAGCGAAAAGGCGGCAGCGAAACCCCGGCCAGTGGCCGCCTGATCGCCGGGCGGAACTAGCCTGATCGCGGTGGACTCGTGCCGCACGAGTCCACCGCGATCACCCGTTCCAGGAAGGACACCGGGCATGACGAGCGGCTACCCGTACGAGCTGAAGCTGCCCCTGGCGCCGTACCGGTTCGTGTGGCGGGATGAGCCCGCGGTGAACGCCGAGAAGCACGCCGGGACTGGGTACGCGGAGGAGCGCTACACGCACGCGGACGGGACAACCACGATCATCCGCGAGTACCAGGCCGACGGTTCGTACCACGTCCTCTCGGACCGGGGCGAGATCGAGCTGATCGACAACGCGGGGAATCCTTACGCGCCCGACCCCATCAGCGTTGTCCGCCTGCCCTGAGGGCGTTACCCAGCGGCCGCGGCGGCGGGCGGGTGATGGGCCGACCGGGTGCGCTCGGTGTGCCGGCGGGCGACCTCGCTGGCCTTCTCCGCGTCCCCCGCCTCCACGGCGTCGATAAGCTCCTGATGCTCGGCCCACGACTCCTGGGCGCGCAGCGGCGCGACCATCCGGTAATACCACCGGACGCGGCGGCTCACGATGGCGGCCAGCTGGGCCAGCACGGCGTTGCCCGCCACGCTGGCCAGCTCGGCGTGAAATTCGTTGTTGGCGGCGACGATGCGCTCGGTGTCCCTGGACCCGACGGCGACCTCACCGTCCTGCCAGATCGCCCGGAGCCGGGCCACCGCATCGGCGCTGGCCGAGCGCGCGGCCAGCGCGGCCATCTCGGCCTCGAGCAACTCCCGGACGTCGAGCAGTTCGTCCACTTCCTGGTCGGTGGGTACGTGCACGAACGCGCCCTGGCTGGGCCGCAGGTCAACCCAGCCCTCAGCCTCCAAGCGGTGCAGCGCCTCACGGACCGGCTGGCGGCTCACCCCTAGCTGGCGGGCAAGCTCGGTTTCCACCAGGTGCTCCCCCGGCCCGAGCCGGCCCCCGACAACCAGTTCCACGAGTGCCTCGTAGACGGACTGCCGCAACGGCACCGGCCGTTGGACCGGCGTGATGGCCCCGGCCAGGCCTTCTGCTTCTATGATCATGCCGATCTCCCCACGGCCACCGATTTAGCATATCGGCCGCTGTATGCAAAATGCGGGGCGGGGCACGACACTGGCCCGGTGGACAACCGGGCCGCTCCGGAACCTCATGGCCGCCCGGCGAGCCGGGCGCGGCACGCAGCGGCGATATCACCAATGTCGACCTGCTGGAGCAGCAGCTCGTGCCGGTGATCTTCCGGGTCGAGCGTGCGCAGGGCCTGCTCGTAGGCGCGCCGTGCGGCTGGCATGTCACCCAGGGCGTCGTAGCTACGGCCGAGAACGAATGCCGCGAGCGCGAAAGTGGCGTCGGTATAGAGCGCGCGGCGAAGCGCGGCCACGGCCTGCGCCGGCTCGCCCGCCGCCAGCGTGACGAGTCCACGGACGAAGTGCGCGTCGGCATCGAGGGGGTCGTCCGCGAGCAGCGACGCCACCCCGGCCAGTGCGTCGTCACGGGCACCCTTGTCCGCTGCGTCCAGCGCTGCAGTCAGCCGCTGCTCGCGCGACAACGCCGGCTGGAGCGGGCGCACGAGCGGGCGGCGGAGCGTGCGCTGCGGCGGCGGCGCCTCACCTTCGGGCAGGCCGGCCCGCGCCACCAATGATCCGGCCGGCCGCCGCAGGGCGTCCGCGGCACCGAGCACGAGCATGCCGCCCGGGCGCACCGACCGCCGGAGCAGGCCGATCACGCGCTCAACGAGCGGTGCCTCGAAGTAGATGAGGACGTTCCGGCAGACGACGACGTCGAAGCCGTCCTCGCCGCGGGGCGGGATCGGGTCAAGGGCGAAGTTGTGGCGGCGGAAACGCACCAGCCCGCGCAGGCGCTGACCAACGAGATAGCTACCATCGGCCTGCTGCTCGAGGTAGCGCTGACGCAGCGCCGGGCTCAGCCCGCCCACCGCCCGCTCGCGGTACCGGCCGGCCGCGGCGGCGGCGAGCGCGGCGCCAGAGATGTCCGTTCCCAGCACGTCAACCGGGGTCTGAGCCGGGGCGAGAGCCTCGGCCGCGAGCAGCGCGAGCGTGTAGACCTCCTCCCCGCTCGCACAGGCGGCACTCCACACCCGGATGGTTCTCGACCCCGCGGCCTGGACGCCCCGCAGAAGGCTGGGCCACGGGATCGCGTCGAGCTGGCGGCGGTCCCGGAGGAAGGTCGTCTCCTGGTTCGTCACCTCGTCGATCAGCTTGTCCAGGAGGGCGCGGCCGCCCACCGGATCCGACACGGCCCGGCAGAAGGCGCCCGGATCAAGTCCCGGCGCCACCCGGCCGACGGCGGCGCGCAGAGGGCTCTGACGCGCCGCGGGCAGCGCCACTCCCGTCTCCCGGAGGATGAGTTCCGCGATCTCGGCGAGCGGATTCTTCACCGGGCCCCCGGAAGCGGCTCGTGACTCAGCCTCAGCAAGCAGGCGGCGATCCCGCCGGGGGACAGCACGACATCCACCCCGAGGTCGATCGCGGCCTTCGGCATCCCGTACACGGCCGATGACTCCTCGTCCTGCGCGATCGCCAGCCCGCCACTGCTGTGCACCGCGGCCGCGCCGACGGCGCCATCGCTGCCCATCCCGGTGAGCACCACGCCGACGCCCATCCTCCGGGCGGCTGTGGCGATGCTCCCGAGCAGGACATCACCAGACGGGCGATGGCGTCCCGCGACGGTGTGCCGGTCCAGGGACAACCGGCCGGTCGGCGCGAGCTTGAGATGGGCGCCCTCCGGCGCGATCCAGGCCCCGCGGGCCGCCCGCACCCCGTCCTCAGCGATACCGACGGGCAGCCGCACGGTTTGGTCGAGCCAGCGGACGAAGCCTTCGGTGAACCCTGACGCAATGTGCTGCACGACCAGGAGCGGGATCGGGTAGTCGGCGGGGAACGCGTCGAGCAGAAGGGCCAGGATCTGCGGGCCGCCGGTCGACGCGCACATGCCGATCACGGACGCGCGACGCTGCGGGCCGGACACCTGGGAGCCGCCGTTGGGCCTGGCCCGCGGATGGCGGATCACCCGCGCCCGGCTGAGCAGCTTGACCCGATGCCGGAACGCGGCTCCGGTCACGCCCGCCCGGTCGCG
>DAIRVB010000281.1:0-6207 GCA_036803065.1 Streptosporangiaceae bacterium | reverse complement strand
CAAGACCAGCAGGCCCGCGGGGCCCTACTCGAGCCGGATGATGGCCGACGATGCCAAGGCGCTCGTCGACGAGCTGGGCATCACCGGATTTCACCTGGTCGGCGTGAGCATGGGGGGAATGATCGTTCAGGAGTATGCCCTCGCGTATCCGGACGACCTCCGCTCGCTGACGCTGGCGTGCACGTACGCGGCGCCCGGGCCGTTCTGCTCGCGCATGTTCGCGATGTGGGCCGACGCCGCGCCGGTGCTCGGTGTCCCGTTCGTGATGCGCGACGTGACCCTGTGGGCGTTCACCACGGAGTTCTTCTCGGAGCGGCCGGACGAGCTGGCCGAGTTCGAGACCGCCATGAAGTACATGGACCAGCCTGTCCCCGCCTACCTCGCCCAGCTGGCCGTCATCCAGGCCCACGACACCACGGACAGGCTGCCCCAGATCACCACGCCGACCCTGGTGCTCGCCGGTGAGCAGGACATCCTCATCCCCGTCTCACTGTCCCGCGTGCTGCACGAAGCCATCCCGGGGTCGCAGTGGGAGACGGTGCGGGGCGGTCACGCCTGCCTGTGGGAGCACCCGGAGAGCTTCAACCATGCCGTTCTCGACTTTGTCCGCCGCCACGGAAAGGGTGACTGATGTCCACGAAGCAGGAAAGTGACGCGTCCGCCGTGCAGGCGGGCGCCGTACAGCTACCTGCCCTGGCTGACGCTGGCGCTGATCGCGGTGGGCGTCATCTACATGCTCGTCCTGCGGGCGGCCCGGCCGCGGGTCATCGGGCACGCCGCCGCACTCTTCGAAGGAGACGAGGAAGTCGCCGCGGCCGCCTGACCTCGAACCGGGTCAATGTGGGCGTTGGGCCGGTTATACCCGGCCCAACGCCGGGATCGACACGGATCAGGGGGCTAGGCCCGCCTCGTAGGCGGCGATGACCAATTGCGCGCGATCACGGGCCTGGAGCTTCATGAGCAGCCGGCCCACGTGCGACTTCACCGTCGCCACGGTGAGCTGGAGCCGCTGCGCGATCTCCGTGTTCGACAGCCCGGCGCCGATCAGGCCCAGCACCTCCCGCTCGCGCCCGGTCACGCCGTCCAGGTCCCGGGCCGCGGCCGGTGCGGGGCGGCGGGTGAACTCCTCGATCAGCCGCCGGGTCACCGTGGGAGCAAGCAGCCCTTCCCCAGCGGCGATCACCCGGATCGCGGCCAGCAGCTCGCCCGGCGGCGTGTCCTTGAGCAGGAACCCGCTCGCCCCCGCGCGCAGCGCCGCGAACACGTACTCGTCCAGGTCGAACGTGGTCAGGATCATGATCCTGGTCGTGGCGCCGGGCCCGAGAATGCGCCGCGTCGCTTCGATCCCATCCACCTTCGGCATCCGGATGTCCATGAGCACCACGTCGGGCCGGGCCCGGCGGGCCACCTCGACCGCCTCCTCCCCGGTGCCCGCCTCGCCGACCACGCGAAGGTCGGGCGCGGTGTCCACGAGGACCCGGAATCCGGCCCGCACCAGGACCTGGTCATCGGCCACGACGACAGAGATCGTCACGCCGGCGCGCCGATCGGAAGCCGGGCGCTGACCCGGTAACCACGCTCGGGCAATGGCCCCGCGCTGAACTCGCCGCCGTACAGGGCGACCCGTTCCCGCATCCCGATCAGGCCGTGCCCGTCGGCCCCTGCGCCGTCAGCCCGTGCGCTGCCGGTTCCGGTCCCGTCGTCGGTCACCTCGATCGCCACCGCCTCAGCGGAGTACGTGACGACGACCCGGCCGTGATCGGTACCGGCGTGCTTCACCACGTTCGTCAGCGCCTCCTGCACGATGCGGAACGCCGCCAGGTCCATCCCGGCGGGCAGTTCACTCGGCGTCCCGCGGACCGCGAGATCGACCCGCAGCCCGGAGCGCTCCGCCAGGTCCGGAATGTCAGCAAGCCCGGGCGCGGACAGCATCTCATCCGGCGTCCCGTCCCGCAGCATGCCGAGCAGCTGGCGCATCTCGCGCAGCGTCGCGCGGCTGGTCGTCTCGATCGCGGCGAGTGCCTTGGCCGCCTCCTGCGGGTTGCTGTCGATCACCCACCCGCCGACGCCCGCCTGCACGGCCACCACGCTCATGCTGTGCGCCACCACGTCGTGCAGTTCCCGGGCGATCCGCAGCCGCTCCTCGGCGACCGCCCGCCGCGCCTGGTCGACCTTCGCCTCCGCGCGGCGCTCGGCCTGCTCGCGCAGTCCTTCCGCGTAGGCCCGCCCGGCCCGTACCGCGCGGCCCGCCGCCCAGGCGGCCAGCAGGACGATCGCGGTACCTGCCGCCTTGCCGAAGTTCGCCTCCAGCCGGGTGATTCCCGCCGCGCTCCCCGACACGCCGACCGGCGTGATGAGGGCGAGCACGCCCAGCGTCACGCCGACCCCGATCAATGCACCCACCGCGATCCGGGCGGGCTTGACCAGGGCGACCATGTACAGCACGATCGCCGCCGCGATCATCGGATCCACGGCGAACCCGAGGAACACCAGCATCGCCTCGGCGGCCAGGGTGAGCGCCAGCGCGGTCAGCGGCCGCCAGCGACGGAGCCCGACACCCGTGGCCGCGACGCACACCAGGAGGATCCCGACAGCGACTGGCACCCCGAGGTGGAGCGGCATCCGCCGGGGCGCCCGGGCGGAGCCCACGAGGATGAGGGTCAGCAGCACGGCCACCGTCACGTCGATGGCAACGAGGTGCGCGAACGTCAAGCGCCGGGTAAGCGGCACCCGCGGTTCTTCCACACCCTGAACGGTAACGCGGCCCGGGCCAGCCAGGCGTCCACCCAGGGTCCACATACGGCTTCCGACCCAGGTCGGAAATCGCACCAGGAAAGTGCGGCCCGTGGCCGGACGCGCGCAACCTGTCCGTGGCGGGACCGTGGAGCCCATGATCGAAGCACATGAGCTCACCAAATGCTATGGCTCCACCAGGGCGGTCGACGGCCTGTCGTTCACCGTCCGGCCGGGCCTCGTCACCGGCTTCCTCGGCCCCAACGGGGCCGGCAAGTCGACCACGCTGCGGCTGATCCTGGGCCTGGACGCGCCGACCGCAGGGACGGCCACCGTCGGGGGCCGGCCGTTCCGCGACCGGCGTCGCGGCCTACGGGACGCGGGGGCGTTGCTTGACGCCAGCGCGGTACCGGCCGGCCGTAGCGCGGCGGCCCACCTGACCGCTCTCGGCCGCAGTAACGGCCTGCGGGCCGCCCGGGTCGACGCCGTGCTGGAAGAGGTCGGGCTGGCCGGCGTGGCCCGCAAGCGGGTCGGCGGCTTCTCCCTGGGGATGAAGCAACGGCTGGGTATCGCCGCGGCGCTGCTCGGCGATCCGGCCGTGCTGATCTTCGATGAGCCGGTCAACGGGCTGGACCCGGAGGGCATCCGCTGGGTGCGCGGCCTGTTCCGCGGCCTCGCCGCCGAAGGCCGTACCGTGCTGGTCTCCAGCCATCTGATGAGCGAGATGGAGAACACCGCCGACCATCTGATCGTCATCGGCCGGGGCCGGCTCATCGCGGACACCCCCGTCGCCGCGTTCGTGGAGCGCGGCGCACGGCCGCGCGTCGCGGTGCGCACCCCATCGGCTGCCGCGCTCACGGCGGCGCTCGCCGTCGCCGGCGGGTCGGTGACATCCGGCCGGGATGGGCTGCTCGAGGTCACCGGCCTCACCGCCGCCGGTGTCGGTGACCTGGCCCTGGCTCACGGCATCGCAGTGCACGAGCTCGCCCCCCGGCGCGCCTCACTCGAAGACGCCTTCATGGAACTCACCGCCGACAGCGTCGACTACCTGGCCGGAGACCTCTCATGACATCCGTCCGCACGGCGGCCCGGCCACTCGACCTCGTCGCCGCCGAATGGATCAAGCTCCGGTCGCTCCGTTCCACGTACTTGGTGCTGCTGACCGGAGTTGCCGCCGCGTTCGCCATCGGCCTGCTGGTCTGCAACGCCGACGCCGGCCAGTGGACTCATGTGCGGCCCGGTCAGCCGTCCCCGGTGGACCCCATGGCCGATTCCTTCGTCGGCTTCTCGGTCGCCCAGCTCCTCTTCGCGGCCACCGGGGTGCTCACTATCACGGGCGAGTACTCCAGCGGGCTGATCCGGACCACGTTCGCCGCTGTCCCGGCCAGGCGCGCGGTGCTGGCCGCGAAGGCCGCCGTGGTCTCCGCGGTCACGCTGGCCGTGGGCCTGGTCACCGCGCTGGCATCGTTCCTGGCCGGCCAGGCGATCCTGTCCCGGCAGCATCTCGGGATATCCCTCAGCCATCCCGGCGCGGAGCGAGCGGTCATGGCCGCCGCGCTGTACCTGGTCGCGGTCGCCCTGCTCGGGATGGGGCTTGGCGCGCTGATCCGCAGTGCCGCCGGGGCGCTGGCCGCCGTCGTGGTGCTGCTGTTCCTCGCACCGTCATTCCTGCATGGCACCAGCCAGTGGGTGATCGGCATCGCCAACGTGCTGCCGTCCAATGCCATCCGGCGGCTGGCGTCCCTTCAGGCCTGGCCGCACGCCCCGTCCATCACGCAAGCCATCGTCGTCATAGTCGTCTACCCAGTGGTGGCCCTGGCCGCCGCGGCGTATGTGATCCACCGGCGTGACGCATGACCAGCGTGCCGCTATGCCCGGCCGGGAGAGGCCGGGCTCAGTGGGAGTCGCGGGTGACCTCGTGGCCGCTGGACCCGACCAGGAAATCGAGATCGGCGCCCCGGTCGGCCTGCAGGACGTGGTCGATGTAGAGGCGCTCCCAGCCCCGGCGGGGTGCGGGCAGCGCGGCCTTCATCGCCGCCGAAGGCTCCCGGCGGGCGAGTTCCGCGGCTGGCAGGTCGATCTCCAGCCGCCGGGCGGGCACGTCCAGCACGATCGGGTCACCGTCGCGGACCAGGGCCAGCGGGCCGCCGGCCGCCGCCTCCGGCGCCACGTGCAGGACCACCGTGCCATACGCGGTGCCGCTCATCCGGGCGTCGCTGATCCGCACCATGTCACGTACCCCGGCGGCGAGCAGCCTGGCGGGCAGGGGCATGTTGCCGACCTCGGGCATCCCCGGGTAGCCGCGCGGGCCGCAGCCCCGCAGCACCAGCACGGAGGACGCGTCGACGTCGAGACCGGGATCATCCAGCCGGGCATGCATGTCCTCGATGCTGTCGAACACCACCGCCCGCCCCCGGTGGCTGAGCAGTTCCTTGGAGGCGGCCGCGGGCTTGATGACCGCGCCGTCCGGGGCGAGGCTGCCCCGCAGCACGGCGATCCCCGCGTCGGCCTGCAGCGGTGCGGACCGCGGCCGGATCACGGTCTCGTCCCAGATCCTGGCCTCGCCGAGGTGGTCGGCCAGCGGCCGCCCGCTGACGGTCATAGCGGCCGGGTCGAGCAGGTCAGCCACCTCACGCAGGACGGCGAGCAGGCCGCCGGCCCGGAACAGGTCGTCCATCAGGTACCGCCCGGCCGGGGCCAGGTCGACCAGCAGGGGCACGCCGGATCCGGTCGCGTCGAAGTCATCCAGCGACAGGTCCACGCCGGCCCGGCCCGCGATGGCCAGCAGGTGCACGACCGCATTGGTGGACCCGCCGATCGCCGCCAGGGCCACGATGGCGTTGAGGAACGACCCCCGGCTGAGCACCTGGCTCGGCCGCCGTTCCGCGGTCACCATCTCGACCGCGAGCCGGCCGGTCGCGTGGGCATGCTCAAGCAGCCTGCTGTCCGGGGCCGGGGTGCCGGCGATCCCGGGCAGCGTCATCCCGAGCGCCTCGGTGACGCAGGCCATGGTGGATGCGGTGCCCATGGTGTTGCAGTGGCCCTTGCTGCGGATCATCGCCGATTCCGAGCTGAGGAACTCCTCGCGGGACAGCGTTCCGGCCCGGACCTCCTCGCTCAGCCGCCACACATCGGTGCCGCAGCCCAGCGGGACTCCGCGGAAGGTGCCGGTCAGCATAGGCCCGCCGGGCATCACCACCGCGGGCAGGTCGACCGAGGCGGCGGCCATCAGCAGCGAGGGGATGGTCTTGTCGCAGCCGCCGAGCAGCACCACCCCGTCGATCGGGTTGGCCCGCAGCATCTCCTCGGTCGCCATCGCCGCCAGGTTGCGCCACAGCATCGCGGTCGGCCGCACCAGGGTCTCGCCCAGGCTGACCGCAGGCATGTTCAGCGGCACCCCGCCGGCCTCCCAGATGCCTGCCTTGACGCTCGCCGCGACCTCGTCGAGGTGCAGGTTGCATGGGGTGAGATCGG
>DAIRVB010000280.1:0-6214 GCA_036803065.1 Streptosporangiaceae bacterium | reverse complement strand
GTCTTTGACCTGTCCGTCGCCCTGATGGCCTTCCTCGGCGGCTTCGGCACGATCGCGGGGCCAGTGCTCGGCGCGCTGATCCTCGAGCCGCTGCAGCAGTACGTCTCGATCCAGTTCACCAACGGCTACATCGGCGAGGTGTTCCTCGGCCTGCTGTTCCTCGCGGTGATCCTGCTCCTGCCACGCGGGATCGTGCCCACCTCCAGCGAGCGGATTACAGCCTTGCGGGCCAGGCGGGAACGGCGGGGCCAGCCGCCGCCCGGCATAGGAGTGCCAGCCGTGGCGCAGCCGCAGGCGGCCGGGGCCACCGAGACCAGCACGGGGAGCGTGCGATGACAGCGCTGCTGAGAACCGAGGGCGTCTCGAAGGCCTTCGGCGGAGTGCAGGCGCTCAGCGACTGCACGATCGAAGTCGAAGAGGGCAGCATCACCGGGCTCATCGGGCCTAACGGCTCGGGCAAGACCACGCTGTTCAACGTCATCACCGGATATGAGCGTGTCGACTCGGGCGAGGTGTACCTGGGGGCCAGGCGGATCACGAACGCCCCGCCGGACAAGGTGTTCACCGCGGGCATCGGCCGGACCTTCCAGCTGACCCGGGTCTTCGCGCGGCTCACCGTGATGGAGAACATGATCGTCGCCGCGCATCACGGAGAACGCTCACGGGCGGGCCGCAGCTGGAATCCGCTGGCCCGCGCGGGCGGCCCCGCCACCCGGCGCCGCGCCATGGAACTGCTGGAGTTCACCGGCATCGCCAAGCACGCCGGCGACCGCGCCGAGACGCTGTCCTACGGCCAGCGCAAGCTGCTCGAACTGTCGTACGTGCTGATCGCCGACCCCGAGATCGTGCTCCTCGACGAGCCTGCCGGCGGGATCAACCCCACGCTGATCGCCCTGCTCGCCGACCGGATCCGTGAGCTGAACGCCCAGGGCACGACGTTTCTTATCGTGGAGCACAACATGGACTTCGTGATGGGCCTGTGCCAACGGGTCACCGTTCTCGATTACGGCACGGCCGTGGTGACCGGGCCGCCCGAGGTAATCAGGAGTGACCACCGGGTACTCGACGCCTACCTGGGAACAGCGGAGGAAGACGATGACATCCCCGCGGCATGAGGCCGGGACGCCTCAGAGTGGGCCGGCTGTGACGGCACCTGCCCCAGCGGCGCTTGAGGTGCAGGACGTGGTGGTCGGCTACGGCGGCGGTGACGTGCTGCGCGGAGTGACCATGCAGGTGGCGGAGGGTGGCATCACCTGCGTCGTGGGGCCGAACGGAGCCGGCAAGTCGACACTGCTCGGAGCCATCAGCGGGCTGCTGCGTCCCCGCCTCGGCCACGTCTCGCTGCGCGGGGAGCGGCTGAGCGGGAAGACCCCGCGCGAGATCCTGAGCATGGGCGTGGTGCAGGTGCCGCAGAACCACAGCCTGTTCCGTGAGATGACGGTACGCGAGAACATCGTGCTCGGCGGGTACATCCTGCGCGAGCGGGGACTGCCCGAGCGCAGGCTCGCCGCGGTCCTGGAGATGTTCCCCCAGGTGACCGAGTGGCTGGGGAAGAAGGCGGGCAGCTTGTCCGGCGGCCAGCAGCGCCTGGTCGAGTTCGCCCGCTGCCTGATGCTCGACCCGACTCTGGTCATCCTGGACGAGCCGTCCATGGGCCTGTCTCCCAAGGTCCTCAAGTCCGTGTTCGACGCGGTGCGGATGATGCACGCCCAGGGCAAGACGATTCTGCTGGTGGAGCAGAACGCGCGGGCCGGGCTCCGGCTGTCCACGCACGGGGTGGTCCTGGAGAACGGGCAGGTCCGCCTGGCGGGCACCGGCCGCGAGGTGCTTGAGCACCCGGAGATCGGCGCCCTCTACCTGGGTGGCGCCGTCACACCCGGCGGGGATGGGGCGGCCCCGGGCAGCGCCCCGGGCGCAGTGAACGGAACAGCCACCAGCACGGCGAACGGCACGGCGCCGGGCACATCGCTTTGATCATCGACGCGCACTGTCACGTCATCGCGGCGGAGATGACGTCCAGTGCGGTGCCGGCGGACTGGCGGCCGGCCGTCACGCGCGAGGACGGCCGCCAGGTGATCGGCTTCCGCGGCAAGCAGATCCGCTCCGCCGTGGGCGAGTTCACCGACGTGGATGCCATGCTCGCCGAGGCCGCGCCGGCCGGTGTGGAGCATCTGCTGCTGTCCCCGTGGATCAACCTGGTCCCCGTCGACGCGCCAGCAGACGAGGCACGCGCCGTGTGCCGGGTGCAGAACGAGGCCTTGGCCAAGCTCACCGCCGCCCGCCCCGGGCAGGTCAGCGCGGTCGGTGCGGTCACGGTGCAGGATCCCGCGCTGGCCGCGCGGGAGATCGCCGAGCTCGTGACGATCCCGGGCCTGTGCGGGGTGGAGATCCCGTCCAGCGTGGCCGGGCGGTACCTCGGGGACGACTATTTCCTGCCGTTCTGGGAGGCGGCCGAGGCCGTCGGCGCCCTGGTGTTCATCCACCCGTCCACCCACGGTTTCGGCCTGCCCGCCCTCGACAGTTATTACCTCTGGAACTCGGTCGGCAACCCGCTGGAGACGGCCGTGACCGCGGCGCACATCGCCGTGGCCGGGGTGCTGGAACGCTGCCCTCGGCTCCGGGTGCTGCTGGCGCACGGCGGTGGCGGGATCCCAGTGGTCCGCGGGCGGCTGCGGCGGGCTTTCGCTGTCCGTGCGGAAGCCAGGGCTAAAACGACGGCCGGACCGGACCAGTCGCTGCGCCGGTTCTACTACGACACGGTGACCCACGACCACGACCTGCTCGCGGACCTGGTCCGTTACGCGGGCCCGGAGCACGTCCTGCTCGGCTCGGATCGGCCCTTCGACATGGGCACCGACGATCCTGTCGAGGAGGTGCGGGCGTTGCGGCTCGGCGCCGGCGAAGAAGAGCTTGTCCTTGGCGGTAACGCAGCGCGGCTGATTGGGATGGCACATGACTGAGACAGCTGGCAGTCCCCGGCGGCACGGCGGAGCCCTGCTCGCCGATCTGCTCATTGAGCACGGCGTGCGGCACGTCTTCGGCGTTCCCGGGGGTCAGACGCTCGCCCTGTACGACGGCATCCTGGACCGCGCACCCATGCTGCAGCACGTGCTCACCCGCGACGAGCGTTCCGCGGCTTACGCCGCCGACAGCTACGCACGGATTACCGGCCGGGCCGGAGTCTGCGACGCCACCGTGGGACCTGGCGCGGCGAAGCTGCCGTCCGGCCTGGCTGAAGCGCTCGGCGCCTCGGTTCCGGTCGTCGCGCTGGTCAGTGACCTGCCAGCCCGGCTCGACCCGCACCGCTACCGCAGTGCCGCCTCACAGGCTCTCGACCAGTCGGCCATGCTGGCACCGGTCACCAAGTGGCATGCCACCGTCGCCGACCCGGTGACGATGCCGGCGCTGGTCCGGCAGGCGTTCCGCGAGGCGACGACCGGCCGCCCGGGGCCAGTGGTGCTCTTCCTGCCGCAGGACGTCCTGGACGGCCCCGCTGCGGACCCCGCAGCGGGAGAGACCGGGGACGCACCCTTCGGCGGCCCGCCGGGCACGAGCGCCAGGTTCGGCTGCTTTCCGGCGTTCCGGCCACCGCCCGAGGCAGGTGATGTGGCGGCCGCCGCCGACGTACTCCGCCGGGCGCAGCGGCCATTCATCCTCGCCGGCGGCGGCATCATGCATTCCGGGGCGGGCGCGGAACTGACCTCCCTCGCCGAGCAGACCTCGGCGGCGGTGGGCACCACGCTGTCCGGCAAGGGGGCGATCGCCGAGGACCACCCGCTGAGCGTCGGGGTGACCGGGTCGATGGGCACCTCGGCCGCGGCCGCTGCCCTGGCCGAGGCCGATGTGGTGCTGCTCGCCGGGACCAAGGCGAGCGGCGGCGCCACGTTCAGCTGGACGCTGCCCCGGGCCGACCAGGCGGTGCTGCAGCTCGACATTGACCCGGCCGAGCTAGGCCGGGCGTTCCCGCTGCGCGCGGCGCTGCTCGGCGACGCCCGGCCCGGCCTGCAGGCCCTGACGGCAGCACTGGCCGGGCCGGCGGCACCTGGCCAGCAGCCGGCTGATAGCCGGGTGCCCGACCGGGCCCGCTGGCGGGCCCGGATCGGCGAGCTCACCTCCGCATGGCGAGCCGAGCGGGACAGCGAACGGGCCAGCGACGCCATCCCCATCGCGCCACAGCGGGTGCTCGCCGACATCGAGGCCGCGCTGGGCCCGGAGGACGTTCTGGTCTGCGACGCGAGCCTGGCCAGCGGCTGGGGTGGCGTCTACCTTGAACAGCGCCTGCCGGGACGGCGGGTGCTGTTCCCACGGGGGCAGGCCGGCCTCGGCTACGCGCTGCCCGCCGCCATTGGCGTGGCCACCGCTCACCCTGGCGGGCGGACCATCGTGCTCACCGGCGACGGTGCCCTCGGCTATGCGGCTGGCGAGCTGGCCACGGTGGTCGAGCACGGGCTGCCGGTCACCGTCGTGGTCCTGAACAACCGGTCGTTCGGCTGGATCCGCTGGTACCGGCGGATCACCTTCGGCCGCGGCTGGGAGGACGACGACTTCGCCGATGTGGCCTTCGCCGACGTCGCCCGGGGGTTCGGGCTGCACGGTGAGCGGGTCACCGAGCCGGCCCGGCTCGCGCCAGCGCTGCGGGCCGCTCTCAGCGGGAAGCCAGCCCTGCTGGACGTGGTGACCGAGGCCTGGCAGACGCCCATCAGAGCGCACCGGCAGGCCGTGCAGCACGCCGGCGACCAGGCCGCCGAGCACGCCGCGGGCACCCAGCCCGCGCCGGCCGCTGGATATGGAGGCTGACAGATGCCCCGTCACCCCGAGCGCCACCTCGAGCGCCTGGCCCAGCCGGAGGCGGCGCGGCTGCTCTCCGCGAGCGGCGTCGCCGTGGTCGCTACCGGCAGCGTCGAGCAGCACGGCGGGCACCTGCCGCTCGGCACGGACGCGTTCGCCGCGCTTTCCATCGCCGAGCGGGTCGCCGACCGCCTGGATACCGCGGTTATCCAGCTCGGCCCAGTGGGCGTCGCCCACTATCACCTGCCGTGGCCGGGGACGCTCTCGCTGAGTCCCAGCACGCTCGCCGCGGTCCTGGTGGACATCTGCGGTGGCCTTCGCAGCGCGGGCGCGCACCGGATCCTGGTGGTGAACTGGCATGAAGGCAACTCGCCCACCCTCCGGCTGGGCGCAGACGAAGCCCAGCGCCGGCACGGGGTGCAGGTGGTGATCGCCGAGTCGCACGTGATCACCCACACGCTCTACCCGGAGGAGATGGAATTCACCCACGCCGGGTCGATGGAGACCGCGGCCGTGCTCGCATACGACCCTTCGCTGGTGCACCTGGACAAGGCAACGCCGCCCAGCGAGCGCGCCGCGGGCGAGGCAGCACACGGGCTGTTCCGCCGGCCCGATGTCTATCCGGTCCTGCGTGACTTCCACCAGATCGCCGCCACCGGCTGGTACGGGCGGCCCGAGCTGGCGGAGGTCGGCCGGGCGGAGGAGATCGCCGAGGCCGTGGCCGACCATGCGGTCCGCCGCGCCAGGCAGATCTGGGCCGCGCTGAGCGAGAACGACGGCCCGAATGGCGACGTGAGCCCGAACGGCAACGCAGGCCCGGGCGAGACGCGGCTGACCGAGAGCGGAGCGGCCCAGTGACACCGGTGCAGGTTCCGTCCCAGATGCAGGCGGCCGTGCTGCGCGACTTCGGCCAGCTCACGCTCGAGTCCGTGCCGGTACCGGAACCGGGACCCGGCGAGGTGCTGGTCCGGGTCCGTGCCTGCGGCCTGTGCGGCACCGATCTGAAGATCGTCAGTGGCGGTTTCCGCGGCACATGGCCTCCCGCGCTGCCTTTCATCATCGGCCACGAGTGGTCCGGCGAGGTCGCCGCCGGTGGCCCGGATACCGAGCGCAGCGGCCTCGCGCCGGGTGACCGGGTGGTGGCGGAGAACCACACCGGATGCGGCGCCTGCCCGATGTGCCGGGCCGGCCGCTACAACCTGTGTGAGCGGGTGCGCGAACCGGGGTTCAAGCTGTACGGGCACACCGCGCCTGGCGCCCTCGCCGAGTACGCTGTGCGGCCCGCGATCGCCCTGCACAAGGTCCCCTCGCACGTCACCGACGTGGCCGCGGCACTGGTCAACCAGGGCGCGCTCACCGTGCACGCGGCCCGCCGGGCCCGGCTCGGCCCAGGAGACAGCGTCGCGGTGTTCGGGCCGGGGCTGCT
>DAIRVB010000279.1:0-6214 GCA_036803065.1 Streptosporangiaceae bacterium | reverse complement strand
GAAGGGCGGCTGGAGGCGCGGCCGGAGGCGTCCCGCTGCGTCGGCTGCCAGTCAAAGCGGGACCGCCGCCACTAGGGCGCGTCCTGGGCGTAAGCAGGTTCTCACCCCGGGCCCGGCTTGCGGGCCGCGGCCAGCAGGTAGATACCGAACGACTCGTCGCCGTCGATGTCGTCGGCAACCGCGCCGAGCTCGGCCCGGATCAGGCGGGTGATGGACCGCGGATCTCTGCGCAGGACGTGGTCCACCGTGGACGGGGACAGCACCGTCCGCGGCCTGATCCAGCGGACCTCAAGCCCGGCCTCGGTCAGCAGGTCATTGAGATGCTGGGTGCCGAAGCAGCGCGTGATGGTGCCATCCGGCCACGGGATGAGGACGACCTCGGCTTGTGGCAGGTCGGTCAGCTGGGCCCAGTGGTGCTGCTCGGCCAGGATCGCCATGCCGAGGACGAGCGAGTCCACGCAGGCGAAGAGCTGGCCGCCGGGCCGCAGCACCCGGGTGATCTCGGCCGCGACGTCCTCAGCCACCAGGTGCCGGGACAGCACGCCATCATCGGCGATCACGCCGTCCACGGATCCGTCGGCGAGGAACGACAGGTTCCCGGAATCGGCCATGACTGTGGCGATCCGGCCGCGACCCACACGCGCGTGGATCATCGCGGGGAATTCCGGGGGCGCCGCCGTGACCCGCAGCACGACGTGCCCCGCCGCGGCCGCCTGGATCGCCCCGGGCGATCGCGATCCGGAGATATCGACCAGAAGCTGGCTGCTGCGCGGCAGCCACGCGCCGAGTTGCGCCGCCGCCACGGCCCGCTGGAACCGCCAGTAGGCGGTCAGTGGGCCTGACCCGAGGACGGCAAGAGGACTGGTCGTACTCGTCGCACTGGCCGCCACCGTGACTCCATCCACCGCGGGCTGCGCGCGCCGCGCCGGCCGCCCGTCACAGTGACGGGAACGAAGCGTCGGTGCGACGGCAGGTGCCTGCGCAGTCCTTACCGGACATCTTCCCCCTTCACTGCCCTATCCTCACCTCACCTAACGGCGAGGACGCGCTCCTCATCCGGCGCCCGCGCCGCGGAAATGACGGAATGAAGCAGCTGAGCCGCATGTTGCACACACCGTGGTCGAAGCCAAGAGCCCCCCGAGGGCGAGCGCACCAACGATGGCTCGCTTTAAGCCGGGTGAACCCGGGGATGTATCCTCCCGCCCATACGGTCGACGCCAGCGGCCGGTGACGGAGATCTCCGAGGGGGTGGGTCAGGTACCAGAGACACTCGAGGAACGAACCGAGCGCTTCGAGCATGATGTGCTGCCTTACCTGGATCAGCTCTACTCGGCCGGGATGCGGATGACCCGCAATCCGTCGGACGCCGAAGACCTGGTGCAGGAGACGTTCGCCAAGGCGTACGCGTCGTTTCACCAGTTCCAGCCCGGCACGAACCTGAAGGCCTGGCTTTTCCGGATCCTCACCAACACGTTCATCAACACCTACCGTAAGAAGCAGCGGGAGCCGCAGCGGTCAGGTGCGGAGGAAGTCGAAGACTGGCAGCTGGCCAGGGCCGCGTCGCACACGTCCTCCGGACTGAAATCAGCCGAGGCGGAGGCGCTGGAGCGGCTGCCCGATTCCGATGTCAAGCGTGCCCTGCAGGCTCTCCCCGAGGAGTTCCGCATCGCGGTCTACCTGGCCGACGTGGAAGGCTTCGCGTACAAGGAGATCGCCGACATCATGGCCACGCCGATCGGCACGGTGATGTCGCGACTGCATCGCGGGCGCAGGCAATTGCGCGAGCTGCTTCAGGACTACGCGGCCGAGCGCGGCCTGGTGAGGGCGGCTTCGGCCACCGGACCCGAGTCGTCGCCCGAGGGCCAAGAGCCGGGGAGGGACGCGACATGAGCTGCGGAAAGCCTCATGAGGTGCCCTGTACTGAGGTACTTGAGCGGGTCTACTCCTACCTCGACGGCGAAGCCGACGAGGCGGCGTGCGCGAAGATCCGCCAGCATCTCGACGAGTGCGGTCCATGCCTGCGCGAATACGGCCTGGAGGATGCGGTGAAACGCCTCGTGCATAAGCACTGCGGCCATGACGCAGCGCCGGGCGAACTGCGCATCAAGGTGCTCACCCGCATCCGGCAGGTCCGGGCGACCCTGGAAATCACCGAAATCACCGAAATCTCCGCCGACTAAGGCCGCGCGGGTAGGGCGCTGGATCGGGAAGCGGCGCGAGCCCAGCAGTCCTATTCCGCGCGGGCTCTAAATACGGCCGGATCAGCACACCGCAGTAGGGCGCGAAAGGCCTCCAGGTCAGCGATAGTGCATGACTATTTCGACTACTGTCTGCATTTAGTCGATTACTTAACGGCGATGGCAGGTTTTTTGGGGGCTACGCGGATCGGGGTTATGGGCGTTACCCTAAGTGTCGAGTAAAGCGCCAAGCGTATGACTGCGAGGGGGGGTCCTTGGATAGGCTCTCGCGCGCCGCGTGGCTCTACATGACCGCTGTCCTGGCCACCGCCGCCATCTTGCTGGCCCGTTCGATCTACCTCCGGCAGCCGCTGGGCACCGGCATCGGCCCATGGGTCACCAAGCTGCTGGTGCTGGCGATCCTCTTCCTGGTGTGCGACTCGACACCGACCACCCTCACCTCGCGCCGTTCGGCGTGGTCGCCAAGCTCATCGGCTACCCTCGCCGCGGTGGTGATGCTGGGCCCGCTCGGCGCGGCGCTGGTCGGCGCCACCTCCCTGCTGAGCTTGCGCCGCGGGGTCTACCTGGCCCAGCGGGCGTTCAACGCGGCCATGTACACGCTCAGCGCCTTCGCGGCCGGCCGTATCTACCTGGCGCTGGGCGGCGCGGTGGGCGTGCCGCACAGAGCGTCCTTCCCGATGATCATCGCGCCCTTCGCGGCCGCGGCGGCGGTACACGTCATCGTCAACCACGGCCTGCTCTCGGGCATGCTGCTGCTGCTTCCGCCGCCGGAGTCAGCCCGCCGGGCCCGGCTCGACGTGCACCTGCCGATGCTGCTCGCCGCGGATCCGGGGTATGCGACGCTGGGCCTGCTGATCGCCGCGCTGTGGAGCCTGGTCGGCATCTTCGCGGCGGTCCTCGTGCTGATCCCGCTGTTCGTGGCCCGCTGGGCCATCGGACAGTTCGCCGCCCAGGAGCGTGCCTACGCCGCGACCATGGCCGCACTCTGCCAGGCCGTCGAGACCAAGGACTTCTATACCCGCGGCCACAGCGAGCGGGTGTCCAAGGGAGCGGCGATGCTCGCCCGCCAGGTCGGCATGCACGCGGAACGGGTCGAGGCCATCCGGTACGCCGGCATGCTGCACGACGTGGGGAAGCTCGGCGTGCCCACCAAGGTCCTGCAGAAGACGGGCCCGCTGACCGAAGAGGAACTGGCCGCCATCCAGCTTCATCCGATGCGCGGCCTTGAGATCGTCCGGCAGATCGGGTTCCTGGAGGAAGCGCTGGCCGGCATCATGCATCACCACGAGCGGATGGACGGCAAGGGCTACCCGCTCGGCCTGGCCGCCGGCGAGATCCCCGAATTCGCGCGGGTCATCGCGGTGGCCGACGCCTTCGACTCGATGACCTCGACCCGTTCGTACCGGGGCGCCCGGAAGATCGACGAAGCTATCGCCGAGCTGCGTAAGTGGTCGGGCAGCCAGTTCGACCCGGTGCTCGTCGACGCGTTTGTCAGCGCACTGGAGCGGGAGGGCTGGGATCGCCCGCGTACGCCCGCGGTGGTGCCGCCCGGATTCGCGGGCGGGATGACCGCGCAGGACCATGACGACCCGACCGCGCCTCTCCGGGTGGTCGAGAGCTTCTGACCGGCGGGGGACATGACAACAACACAGCAGCGCCAGGTGCGCCAGCCATCGTGGCAGTCCGTGGACTCAGGCCAGCTGCTCCTGGTCGCTGCCGCGGGCATGCTCGTCGTCGCGGCCGTGGCGCATACCGCCGCCGTCGGGCTGACGCAAGCGCGCGACGCGGTGGCGTTCGGTGCCCTCATCGCCTTCGGCGAGCTGCTCAGGCTTTCGCTGCCCGGCGACCGGGAGGCCGCCCCGATCGGCAGCGCGGGGGCGCTCGGCTACGCCCTCGTCCTGCAGATCGGGCTCGCTCAGGCGCACCAGTCCGCCATGCAGGTCGTCGCCGTCACGGCGGTCGGGATGACCGTGGGCGCACTGCCGCACCTGGCGGCCGGCCGCCCGGCCGGTGTGACCGGGATGGCGTCGAGGCTTCTCGCGGTGGCGTTCGTGGCCGCGGCGTTCCGGCCGGTCTCCGACCTGACGATGCTCGGCCAGAACGTCTGGGTGGCCATGGCGGTGATGGCCGGGCTGATCGTGGCCGGCTGGTTCGCGGAATGCGTGATCAGGGCACTGATCAGGGCAGACGCGTTGCGGGCCAAGTTCAAGGTGGCGCTGGTCGACGAGGTTCGCGTGCAGTGGCAGCTGGGCGCGGCGGTGGGCGCGTCAGCGATGCTCATTGCCCTCGCGGCCGACGAGATGGGGCTGGTAGCGCTGGCCATCCTCATTGCCCCGCTGCTGGTAACCCAGGTCGCATTCCGCCGGTACGCCGGGATCCGCTCCACCTACCTGCAGACCGTCCGGGCCCTGGCCCGGGTCACCGAGGTCGGCGGGTATGTGGAAGACGGCCACTCCCGCCGGGTCGGCAGGCTCGCCGTGGCGGTCGGCCGGGAACTCGGCATGCATGAGCCCGACCTGCTCGAGCTCGAGTACGCCGCGCTCATGCACGACATCGGCCAGCTGTCGCTGACCGACCCGATCCCCGGCGGCGCCACCGTGCTCGTCTCACCCGAGGACCAGCGGCGGATCGCCGAACTGGGCGCGGGCGTCATCCAGCAGGCCGGTGTGCTGGACCGCGTCGCCGAGATCGTGCGCTGCCAGGACCGTCCCTGGCGGGGCACGGAGTCAGGCAGCACGGGCCCAGGGCCGCCGACCGGCAGCCGGATCATCCGGGCCGCGAACGCCTTCGACGACCTGGTGGGCGGGTCCACCGACCGGGACCGGAGTGCGGCAGCGCTGGAACGGCTCCGCCTGGATACCGCCGCGCAGTACGACCCGAAGGTCGTCGAGGCCTTGAGCAAGGTCACCGGCCGGCGGTGCCCGGGGCGCATGTAGGCTTCGGCCGTGTTCGAGTCCGTCCTGGTCGCCAACCGCGGTGAGATCGCCAGGCGTGTGATCACCACCGCGCACCGGATGGGCATCGAGGCGATCGCCGTCTACTCCGAGGCCGATGCCGAACTGCCGTACGTCCGGGAAGCGGACCAGGCGGTGCTGCTCGGCCCGCCGCCGCCCGCCCGCAGCTACCTTGACGTCGGCGCCGTCCTGGCTGCGGCCCGCGAGACCGGGGCCCAGGCCGTCCATCCGGGCTACGGCTTCCTGTCGGAGAACCCGGAGTTCGCGGCGCGGGTCGCCGCGGACGGCCTGACCTGGGTCGGGCCGCCCCCTTCGGCCATGGAGCAGATGGGCGACAAGATCAACGCGCGGAACCTGATGGAGCAGGCGGGCGTGCCGGTCGCGGCCGGGACGGCCAGCCCGGTCACGGACGCCGACGAAGCGGCCGCGCAGGCCCGGCGGATCGGCTACCCGGTCATGGTCAAGGCGGCGGCGGGCGGGGGCGGCATCGGCATGAGCGCGGCCGCCACCGAACAGGAGCTGCGGGCGGCGTTCGACACCGCACGCTCGCGGGCGGAACGGTTCTTCGGCAGCCCCGTGATCCTGCTTGAGCACTACATCGCCCGCGCCCGGCACGTGGAAATCCAGATCCTCGGCCTGGGCGACGGGCAGATCCTCACTCTCGGCGAACGGGATTGCTCGGTCCAGCGGCGGCACCAGAAGGTCGCCGAGGAGACTCCGTCCCCTGGCGTCAGCGCCGCGCTGCGGGAGCGGATGCTCCAGGCGGCCGTCCGGGCCGGGGAGGCGGTCGGCTACCGCGGCGCGGGGACCGTGGAATGCCTGGTCGACACCGAGACACACGATTTCGTCTTCCTGGAAATGAACACCAGGCTCCAGGTGGAGCACCCGGTAACCGAGATGGTCACCGGAATCGACCTCGTCGAGCAGCAGTTCCTGATCGCCGCCGGGGAGAAGGTGAGTTTCGAGCCGGGGTCCGTTGAGTATGAAGGTCATGCTTGTGAATTTCGGGTCTACGCCGAGGACCCGCGCCGCTTCCTGCCCAGCCCAGGGACGATCACGGAG
>DAIRVB010000278.1:0-6233 GCA_036803065.1 Streptosporangiaceae bacterium | reverse complement strand
AGCGCGGCCACCGCCGCGTGCTCGTCCATCAGCTGCTCCAGCCGGGCCAGGTCGCCGTACGTCTCGGCGCGGGTCATCGGCGGCACCAGGTGGTCGACGATCGTTGCGTGGGCGCGGCGTTTGGCCTGTGTGCCCTCACCAGGGTCGTTCACCAGGAACGGGTAGATGAGCGGCAGGTTCCCGAGCGCCGCGTCCGGGCCGCACGCCGACGACATCCCGAGGTTCTTGCCGGGCAGCCACTCCAGGTTCCCGTGCTTGCCCATGTGCACGACGGCGTGCGCGCCGAAGCCCTCCTCCAGCCAGCGGTAGGCGGCCAGGTAGTGGTGGCTCGGCGGCAGCTCCGGGTCGTGGTAGATGGCGACCGGGTTCTCGCCGAAGCCGCGTGGCGGCTGGACGAGCAGCAGGACGTTGCCGGCCTGGAGCGCGGCGAGCACGATGTCCCCGTCGCCGCTGGCCGACCTGTCCACATACAGCTCGCCGGGCGGCGGGCCCCAGGCCTTCTCCATCGAGGCGCGCAGTTCGTCCGGCAGCCGGTCAAACCACTGCTGGTACTGCGCGGCGGGGATGCGGACGGCCGCGCGGGCCAGCTGCTGGTCGGTCAGCCATTCGGGGTCCTGGCCGCCGGCCGCGATGACGGCGTGGATCAGGGCGTCACCGTCCGGCGGCTCGATGCCCGGCAGCGCGTCAGGGCCGCTGACCGGGCCGGTGTCGTAGCCGCGCTCGCGCAGCGCCCGGAGCAGGCGGACCGTGCTGGCCGGGGTGTCGAGCCCCACCGCGTTGCCGATCCTGGAGTGCTTGGTCGGGTAGGCCGAGAGCACGATCGCCACCCGCCGCCGGGGCGGCGGGATGTGCCGCAGCCGGGCGAGCGCGACGGCCGTCCCGGCCACCCGTGCCGCCCGCTCCGGATCGGGAACATAGCGGGACAGGCCGTCCGCTCCGGTCTCCTTGAAGGAGAACGGCACGCTGATCAGCCGGCCGTCGAATTCCGGGATAGCCACCTGGGTGGCCGCGTCGAGAGGACTGAGCCCGGCATTCGCGCCGGCCCACTGTGCCCGGGGGGACGTCAGGCACAGCGCCTGGACGACGGGGATGTCCAGGGCCGCGACGGCCCCGACATCCCATGCTTCGTCATCCCCGCCTGCCTGGGACAGCGCGGGCACCGTCCCGCCGGCCGCGAGAACGGTCACTATCAGGACATCTGCCTGGCCCAGCGCTTCCAGCAGCGCGCGGTCAGCTGTCCTGAGGCTGGCGCACCAGACCGGCAGTGCCCGCGCGCCGCAGGACTCGACCGCTGCACAGAGTGCGTCCACGAACCCGGTGTTCCCCGCCAGCTCATGCGCGCGGTAGTACAGCACCGCCACTGTCGGCCCATCCTCCTGGCTGGACGCGGTCGATCCGGGGTTTGGGCCGGTTGTCACCGGCCCAAACCCGGACTCGACGGGGTTTTCTGCCCGAGCCGGCCACGGGTGGCGGCCCCAAGTGGGCATGGGCGCGGGAGCGGCGAAGCCGTGGCCGGCCAGCAGGACCGTATCGGCCAGGAAATGCGCGAGTTCGCGGAGATTGCCGGGACCCCCGTGCGCCAGGTACTCGTGAGCCTGCGCGGCGATGCCCGCGGGAACGCTGGACAAGGACATCAGGGCCGCGTCCGGGACCATCTCGCCGCCGAGCACGATAAGCGGGCGAGGATGGCGGCGCAGCGCGGCGAGACCTTCCGGCCACGCTTGCTCGCCGCCGAGCAGGCGGACGACGACCACGTCGGCGCCGTCCAGCAGCGGAGGCAGGTCGGCCGCCGGCAGGCGCGCCGGGTTGGCCAGCCGGTAGTCCGCGCTGCTCGCACGCGCGGCCAGCAGGTCGGTGTCGGAAGTAGACAGCAGCAGCACGCTGACTTGCTGGTCGTGGTCCACGATGGCCCTCCTCGGGATCCTCGCCCCGGGTCGTGGGTGGCGGCGGCCGGAGTGTCCTGGCTCCCGGATCGACGCGCGCCCCGGTCTTCCCGCCGCAAAGGGCCGTGACCATGCTGGGGTCTGCTCACCGGTGACAGTGGCGGGACCGCGCCGGAATCACACCGGCTTCCTCCACTGGCCGTCGCATGCTCCTGCAGACTCTGGCGTACGGCCGGGTGCTCGTCAACCTCAGACTCACCTTCGGTCGTTGACCGTGGCCGGCGGCAGCCACTACTGTCGGCCTTCATCCTCACTACGTCCACGTCACCTCCCATGCCGGCGGCCGACGCCTGTCCGGGCATCCTCGATCTGCACGAGGCCCGCGACGGCTACGTCGCCCGGATACGGCTGCCCGGTGGCTACGCCACAGGCAGCAGGCTGCGTGGGTTGGCCGCCCTGGCCAGCCAGTTCGGCAACGGCTGCGTGGATCTCACCGCCCGTGGCAACGTGCAGATCCGCGGGGTGGCGGCCGATGACGCCACCGGGCTGGCTCGCCGGGCCGCCTCGGCTGGGTTGCTGCCATCGCCTGCGCACGACCGGGCCCGCAACATCACCGCGAGCCCGCTCGCCGGACTCGCCGGGCACCCGGACCTGCGCAGGCTGGTCGTCGCGGTGGACCGCGCGCTGCGGGCCGACCCCAGTTTGGCCGCGCTGCCCGGGCGGTTCCTGTTCAGCCTGGACGACGGGACCGGCCGGGCCGGGCTCAGCGGCTGTGACGTGGGCCTGCGCTGGCATCCCCGGGGGTCCGACCTCATCCTGGCCGGGCGTGAGACGGGGCTGCGCGGGCCAGCCGACCGGGGTGTCGCGCAGGCCATCACGGCGGCGCGGGCCTTCCTCGGGCAGCGGCGGGCAGCGCTGGCCGCCGCGGGGCCGGCCAGCACGGGGCCGGCCAGCACGCGCATAGCCGACCTACCCGACGGCGGCGCCGCGGTCGCCGCGGCCGTCGGCGGGGTGCTCGGTGACAAGGTGACGGACATCCCCGGTCGGCTGCCGCTGGGCGCCCTCCTGGACCCTGGCGTGGCCCTCCTGGACCCGGGCGTGGACTGTGCCCCGGTTGCCGTGGTTGCCGCGCCGCTGGCCCGGCTCACCGCGCGGCAACTCAGGCTGCTCGGCCGGATGCTGCGCCCCGGCGAGACGGCCCGGCTGGCCGCAGCGGGCCGGGTCGTGCTGCCACTCGCCGGGCCGGTGGATGCCGGCCTGGCCGAACTGGCCGACGCGGACCTGATCGTCTCCGGTGAACACATCCTGTCGGCCGTCACGGCGTGCAGCGGGATGTCCTGCGCCAGGTCGCTTGCTGATGTGCGTTCGCTGGCCGGCCGCGTCCCCGGGCTGGCCACCGGCTTCGCCGGGCTCCGCCCAGTGCACTGGGCGGGGTGCGGCCGCCGGTGCGGCCTGCCCGCCGACGCCACCGCCGTGGTGGCCATGTCCGCCGACCAGTTCATGATCGCCGGCGGCCCGGTGCTCAGCATCACCGTGCCCGGCAGCCCTGTGCCCGGCACCCTGACCGCCGCGGCAGGCCCGGCATGACCCCTGGCTACGAGCGGGACGGCGCTGAGATCTACCGCGCCTCGTTCGCCACGATCCGGCGTGAAGCTGACCTCTCGGGCGTGCCGCCCGCGCTGGAGCGCGTCGCCGTGCGCATGGTGCACGCCTGCGGCATGATTGACCTGGTCAGCGACATGGCCTGGGCAACAGAGTTCGCCACCGAGGCGACAGACGCGCTCGCTGCGGGCGCGCCCGTCCTCTGCGACTCGTCCATGGTCGCGGCCGGGGTCACCCGGTCCCGGCTGCCGGCCCGCAACGAGGTGCTGTGCATGCTGCGCGATCCACGGGTGGCCGGGCTCGCCGCGCGGCTGGGGACCACCAGGACGGCAGCAGCGGTCGAGCTCTGGCGTGACCACATGGCCGGCGCGCTGGTCGCTATCGGCAACGCGCCCACCGCACTGTTTCACCTCCTGGAAATGGTCGCGGCGGGAGCCCCCCGGCCCGCCGCGGTAGTGGGCGTGCCGGTCGGCTTCGTCGGCGCCGCAGAATCGAAGGCAGCGCTGGCCGAGGATCCGTTGCGTATTCCGTTCTTGGTGGTTCATGGGCGCCGCGGCGGGTCCGCGATCGCATCCGCGGCCGTCAACGCCCTCGCGAGCAAGGCGGAGTGACTTCGATGACAGCAGGCCGCCTTACCGGGGTCGGGGTTGGTCCCGGCGACCCTGATCTGGTCACCGTCCGAGCGGCCCGGCTGATCGCCGAGGCCGGGGTGGTGGCATATCACCGCGCGCGGCACGGCCGCAGCGTGGCCCGCGGCGCGGCTGCCCCCTACCTTCGCTCAGGGCCAAACGGCTCAGAGCAGATCGAAGAGGTGCTGCGCTACCCGGTGACCACCGAGGGCACGGATCACCCGGGCGGCTACGCGGGCGCGCTCGCGGACTTCTACGACGAGGCCACCAGCCGGCTGGCGGCGCACCTGGAGGATGGCCGGGACGTGGTCGTGCTGTGCGAGGGGGACCCCGGCTTCTACGGGTCCTACCAGCACCTGCACGCGCGGCTGCGGGGCCGGTTCAGGGCCGAGATCGTGCCCGGCGTGTCCTCGGTCGCGGCGGCCGCCGCCGCGGTGGGGCAGCCGCTGGTCCAGCACGACGAGTCGCTGACGGTCCTCACCGGCACCCTGCCCGCGGATGTACTGCGCGCCCGCCTGGCCGGCGCCGGCGGGGACGCGGTGGCGATCCTCAAGCTTGGCCGCACGTTTGACAAGGTGCGCGCCGCGCTGGCGGAGACGGGCCTGCTGGACCGGGCCCAGTACGTCGAGCGCGCCGGCACCGATGCGCAGCGCGTGACGCCGCTCACCGCGGTCGACCCCGCCACCGTGCCGTACATGTCGCTCGCCCTGGTACCCGGGCGCGGCGAGCGGCCCGCGGTCCCGCCCGGCGTGACCATTGTCGGGCTCGGCCCAGGCGACCCCGCGTGGCTGACCCCCGAGTCCGCGGCCGCGATCGCCAGCGCCACTGACCTGGTGGGCTACCGGTCCTACCTGGACCGGGTGCCGCAGCGGCCAGGGCAGCGGCGGCACGGCTCAGGGAACACGGTGGAGGCCCGCCGCGCGGCTCTCGCGCTTGACCTGGCCGCCAAGGGCGGGCGCGTGGTCGTGGTCTCCTCCGGGGATCCCGGGGTCTACGCGATGGCGGCCGCGGTGCTGGAGGAGGCTGCCGCCGGCGGCGACCGGTGGCGTGACGTCGACATCGACGTCCTGCCCGGCGTAACCGCAGCGCAGGCGGTGGCGAGCCGGGCCGGGGCGCCGCTCGGCCACGACTACTGCGTCATCAGCCTTTCCGACCGGCTGAAGCCGTGGGAGGTCATCGCCGACCGGATCGACAAGGCGGCCGCGGCGGACCTGGTCCTGGCCCTCTACAACCCGGCGTCGCGCACCCGCACCTGGCAGGTAGCCGCTGTTCGCGACCTGGTGCTGCGGCACCGCCTGCCGGGTACCCCCGTGGTCATCGGGCGCAGCGTCGGCCGGGCCGGCGAGCAGGTGGACATCACCTCGCTGGGGGACCTCGATCCGGCGGCCGTCGACATGAACACGCTGCTCATCGTCGGTTCGAGCACCACCAGGGTCGGCACCCAGGGTGGCCGGGCGACCGTGTTCACTCCCCGGCACTACGAGCCGGGCCGGGCCCGTCAGGTACCCGAGCCCCAGGTACCCGAGCCCCAGGTACCCGAGCCCCAGGTTCACGAGCGCAGCCACGTACCCAGCTGACGGCATCGTCCACGCCGTAGGTGGCGGGCGCAGCGGAGGGGTCCGGCCGGCGGACGACGACCACGGGGATGCCCAGATCCCTGGCCGCAGCCAGCTTGCCTTCCGTGAGCGAGCCGCCACTGTTCTTGGTGACCAGGACGTCGATCGCGAAGCGCCGCATCAGGGTGTGCTCCGCGTCTCGGGTATAGGGCCCCCGGGCCAGCAGCACCTCCCGATTGGCCGGCATCGCGCCCGACGGCGGGTCAACACAGCGGATCAGGAACCACAGCTCGGCCAGTGCGGCAGAAGGCGGCGCCGCGAAGGCGGAGAGCCCCTGGCGGCCAGTGGTCAGGAAGACCCGCTGGCCGAGCGAGGGGAGGATCGTGGCGGCCTCCGCGAGTGAGCCGGCCTGGTGCCAGTCATCGCCCGGCTGCGGCTGCCATCCCGGGCGGGTGAGCCGTAGCAGGGGCAGGCCCGTTCGCGCGCAGGCGGCGACCGCGTGCGCGCTTATCGTCTCGGCAAACGGGTGTGTCGCGTCCACGACGGCGTCCACGCCTTCGGCC
>DAIRVB010000277.1:0-6250 GCA_036803065.1 Streptosporangiaceae bacterium | reverse complement strand
ACCTGCAGGCCCTCCACGCCGAACAGCGCGGAGGCGATATCGTGGACCACAGCGCGGGCCTCTCGATCACCGCACCGCGCCGGCGCCCTCATCCCGCCGGCCCAGCGCGTCCTTCAGGCCCGCCGCGCTCAGAAGCACAGAGCTAATTACGCACTGTAATCGCAGGGCAACGCGGTCCCGGCTAACTTCGTAGAGCCGTAAATGCCGCATCGCTGATTGCGGAGGTAATGGCGCTAACAGACCCGGACGTAGTCGACTAGCATGTCAACAGGGAACTGTGTGCTATCTGGCGGAGCACCTGCTGCCCCGCCGACCGCGAGGTTCAGGAGCATGAACATCGGGACCCCGGAACTGAAGCACCAGTTGGCCATCTGCGTGGGCGCTACAGTCAGGTAGCTCACGCCATCCTTGTAGAACGTGAAGCCGCCGGCCCCTGCACCCCAGCACATGCTCCAGGTGTGCCACCCACTATCCACCGCGATATCTGCGTACTTCGTGACCATGCCGGTGCCCGCGCCATCCGGAGTGTGAACCGACGTCTCCGCGAGGGAGTAGCCGTAGTTCTCCAGCATGTCCACCTCCCCGCACGCTGGCCAGCCCACCTGGCCGAAGTTGGCGCCCATCGCCCACCAGGCCGGCCACAGCCCAGATTGGACGTCGAGCTTAATGCGGGCCTCGAACATGCCCTGGTACTGGCTGAATATCCCGATGGTCTTGAGCCGGGCGCTTTGGTAGGTGGTAGTGGCCTGGCCACCGGACACCAGTCTGCTCTCGGTGGCGCGGATCACCAAGTGCCCGGCGCCGTCAAGGAAGCTGTTCGCCCGTGCGGAGGTGTAGACCTCAAGCTCGTTGTTCCCCCATCCACCGCCCCCTATGTCGTGGTCCCATTTCGTTGGGTCCGGGGCGCTGCCCGCCGGGCCGTCGAATTCGTCGTCGAATGCATAGCTGACCGCGGGCAGCGCTGTCGCACTAGCCCGTGACGGGAACTGTGTCACGCCTCCGACGCCGAGCCCGGCCGCCATGGCCACGAAGGCTCGGCGGTTCACCGCCGGCTTCGCAGGTGTCGGCGCCGTGAAACTGGACCGTAGCCCGAGCCGCTGCCTGGCGCTGCGAAGTCCGGCGTCGCCCGGGCCGGGGTTGCCCATCAGCTACCTCCTAGTGATGCCGCCTGGCGCTGGCTGGTCTCACGATAAGCCGGGAGAACGCAAAAAGCGATCAGTCGATTACTTTCCGCAAGCAGAACTGCCGCCTTTGCCCCGGAGATGGTCAAACCTATGGAATAGGACGGTCCGTAGGAACACCGCCCGCTCGTCGGGGCCACAGTACCGCTGGTGCCCGGAGGCTGTGAGCGTATATACGGACGGAAACCCCTGGGTAATGACAGCGCATCAGGCAGCCGCAAATCCGGCTCATGCGAGATGATAGGCAAACGTCCGAATTGTGGCCTCCGCACTGTGGCCTCCGAATTGTGGCCCTCGCACCGCGGTCCCGGCACTGCGGTTCCGGCAGAAAGAGCCGCGTTCTGTAAACCGCCCGCACATTCAGAGCGTCCCCCATATGGTGTCACGCGCTGCGTGACACGATAATCTCGCGGTTGCCTACGGGATAAGCGGCTTTGCCCGTTTAGAGGATGATTGTCCATGTGGGGCCTACCGCTGTTCACGACTTCCCCCCTGCAAGGAGATCCGACTTTGTCCGAGTTTGTCTTAGACGCGGGATTAAGCGGCCCTAGAATCGCTACCACGATCGGGCCCCAAGTTCGCGGCGCGATCGATATCAGTGTCGTCAGGCATATCAAGCCCGTGCCGGTGCCGACCTCCTCCCACATTCAAGATCCAGCCTTGTTTGGAGAGCGGGCCCCGAGCCACGGCTCACGAGCCAACCATCTCGGCTTTACCAGGTTCACCGCGCTTACCTGGCTCAAGCAGGCGGCACTGGTGTTATCGGTTTTCCCCCGGCCGCTGCTGATGGGGCAGCCGTACACCCCCCGTCACGGCCAGCGAGTGCTCCGGCACATACTCGGAGCACAAGCCTCGTCAGCGCTGACGAGACCCGCGGACCAGGGACGCGCCACCCCCGGCCGCACGATCGCGACCAACGACGAGGCCGCGCACCGGGACAGGCTGCCCCCCCGGGTCGTGGCCTTAGTCCCGGCGGCGCCCAACGCCGTGCTGCCTGAGACTCTTGGCAAGCTCGCCGCCCAGGCCCGCCGCCCCGATCGCGTGATCGTCATCGTGAACAACTGCGGCGATCAGACCGCCGCCATGGCAGCGCAAGCCCGCCAACTGGGAGCCGAAGCGCTGATCATGGAAGGCGCCAACCCCCAGATGAAATCCGGGGCACTCAACTACGCCCTAGAACGTGTCCTGCCGTCCCTCGCCGACGACGACGCCATCCTCGTCCAAGACTCCGACAGCTTCCTGGACCCGGAGTTCATCAGCGTCACAGCACGGAAGCTAGCTGACGGGTACGCCGCCGCTGGCGGTAACTTCCGCGGTCGCGAGGGCGGTGGAATGGTCGGATGGTTTCAGTCCAACGAATACGCCCGATATGCCAGGGATACAGCACGTAAGCAGGGCAACGTCCTGTGCATCACCGGTGTTGGCACGCTATTTCGGGTCAGCGCGCTCCGCGCGATCGCGGCCGCGATCAAAAGCGGCCGGCTTCCCGGTGCGGCCGGCGGCCACATCTACAGTTACGCCACCATCACTGAAGACAACTGGATGACGCTGGCACTCAAGCATCTCGGCTACCGCGTGGTGTCTCCGAAAGACGCGACGATGAGTACCGAGGTAATGCCCACCTGGGGGAAACTGGCGCGCCAGCGGCTCCGCTGGAAACGGGGAGCCTTCGAAGATCTGCTGAACTTCGGCCTGACGCGCCACACCGTGAAGGGGTGGGGATTTCAGGTTGTTGCCATTCTCGGCATCCTCGCGACGCTCGCCTACTTCGCCACGCTCCTCGCGTCGCCATGGCTCGGGTTCCACCTGCACACGTTGTTCCTGTCCATCACCATGCTGTACGCGGTCGAGCGTGCGGTCACCGTCCGGTCCCGTGGGTGGAAGGTCATGCTCCTTTCAGCAACAGTCCTCCCCGAATGGGGATACGACCTGTTCCTGCAGGCCGTTCAGATCCGTGCCCTGTCCGGGATCATGCTGCGCACCCGGAAGTCCTGGGGCACCGTCAGCGTCGCTGCGGCGTCGGCGGAGCCAGTCATGCCGACCACCGCCGAGTAGCCACCATTCGCCTCACTAACCACCCCAGAAGGAACAATCATGCACGCGCATATCGCCCACGCCGCCCCCGGGGCCTTCGCCGGCTCGCCCATGTTGAACGTCCTCTACGCAGCGCTTGCCTCCTACGTCCTTATAGGCTCCGGGTTCGCCGTCATGCGCTGCCTCCCGAAGCGGCGCACATCATGAGGCGAGTCGTCATCAGGCGGAGCATCAAAGCCACGGCGATTCTCATCTTCTCCGCTCTAGCGATCCTGTTCGCCTCGGCCTACACGGGGGCCATCCCCAACCTATGGGGCAACGTCGTGAAGACAGCCGACCGGGTGGTCACGACGCCGGCGCCGACATCGACAACGATGAAGACGATCCCGGTCCTGCTTTACCACGGCATCATGAGCCCCGCCGACCGGGCGGAGAACTCGGTGAAACTCTCGGCGTTCCGGGCGCAGATGGCCTACCTGGCCAGCAAGGGCTACCGGACGATCAGCCCCGCCCAGTACACGGCATGGACGCAAGGCAAGCATCCGGTACTGCCGCTGCACCCGATCCTGATCACATTCGACTGCGGGCAGACCTCAGCCCTGCTCGCTCAGCCTGTGCTGCGGCAGTACGGATTCCGGCCCGTCATGTACGTCGTGTCCGGGTTCGCTGACCACTCGTACGGCGACTACTACCTCTCCTGGGATGGCCTGAACACCCTCCAGGAGGACGGCTGGTACATGCAGTTCCACGCCGGCCCATGTGGCCACGGCTATATCACGGTCGACACGCCGTACAACTGCGATTACGACTGGACGTTCACATTTACTGAGGGCGCCAAGATTGGCCACCGATACTACTCTCAAGTGTTCGGCCAGCCGGGTACCGAGTACCAGGCCAGGGTCGAAAAAGACGTGAACATCGGGATGGCGGAAACACATGCCCATCTCCTCATGTCGAGGAGCGCGCTGCACGACACGTTCGCCGTGCCGTGGAGCGACTACGGCCAGCCGCAGACCAGCAACATCCCCTGGCTTGCCCGTTACTTCGGCACCCAGTGGGCCGTCGTATTCATCCAGGACAACTTCCCGGCGCCGGCCGAGGCGAGTCGGCTGCACCTTCGCTTCCGCATAGAGATCGATGACCAGACCACGATGGGGCAGTTCGCACCCGAATTGAACAGCCCGCTTTTCCTGCTGACCGCGGGGTGAGCCCCGATGCGTGACGACGCGTGGCGCCGGGAGCACCTGACACAGCACTAGTGCAGCGCCGCATTGATCCTTCGGGGGTTCAGGTCCAGGCGCTGGGGTCGGCCAGGTAGAGGCCGCGGAGATGGCATCGACCGCGGCGGGGCCGGGCCCGTGAACGGCTTGTCTGGCACGAGCCGCTGCGGCTGGCGGGCGGCGAAGCGTTTCGTGCTCCGGTTTAGCTGCGGGTGCGGCGCTGCCAGCCCCGCCCGGCGTGCCACGACTCGATGACAAGGTGGTCGGCTGGTGTGCCCACGTAGGTCAGCGCTGCCTCAGTGATGTCGAGTTTGAAGAACCCGGCGCCCTGGTACGGGTTGCCGGCGGGCGGGGCGGTTTCCACGGCAGTCCCGGCCAGCTTCGCGTCGCCGGGCCCCGCGCCCGGGTCGCCGGCCGGCGGTTCGATCGCCGGGCTGTGCACGGCTATCCGGGGGTCACGGCGGACGTCGAGGAGTTTCACCGAGCCGCTCATCATCCCGAGTGTCACCTCCCCGTCTGCGAACGTCAGCTCCGAAGCGCTGATGCGGGGCGCGCCGTCCCGGCGCACGGTGGCGATGGTCTTGTTCGTGCCCGCGTCAAAACGGTCACGTACCCGCGCCGCGAACTCCGGTGCGTCCCGCTCGATCTCCCGCCATGCTGCCATGACGCCATCCTCTGCGGTACGTGGCGATGACTGGTTATTCCCCTTCTGGGCAGGGCGGTCGCGGCGGGACGATCTGGCTCGCGGCGCCAGCGCAGCGCCACGCCGGCTTTTCCGGGGTCATGCGGCCTTGAGCGGGCGGCCGTCGTAGCTCCAGCGGAATGGCCTGGCCTTGTCGTCGTAGGCGCAGATGAACTCCAGGATCTTCCCGGCGAGGTGGGCCCGGGAGGTGAACTCTCCCCGGCGCAGCAGCCGGCGCTGGATGATGGAAAAAAAGATCTCTGCCATGTTCAGCCAGGACGCGTGCACCGGGGTGCGGGTGACGTGGAAACGGGGGCGGGCGGCCAGCCATGCCCGGGTGGCCCGGGAGGTGTGGGACGACCCGTTGTCCATGACCAGGTAGATGTCCAGGTGACGGGGGATGGCCTGGCCGATGAGGGCCAGGAACGCGCAGAAGGCGGCCGGGTCGTTGCGGGTGATGATCTCGCCGGGGACCTGGCCGGTGACCACGTTCATCGCGGCGATCAGGGACACGGTGCCGTGCCGGACGTACTCGAACTCGCGCCGCTCACGGTGCCCGGGCCGCGCCCGCCGGGCAGGGTGCTTGCGGGACCTGGCCTGGATGCCGGTCTTCTCATCGATGCTGAGCAGCACCGCGCCGGGCGGCGGGTTGCGGTACAGGTCGCAGATCGCCCTGGCCTTGCCGAAGAACGCCGGGTCGTCTTTGCGGTTGAGCCAGCCGCGGACCAGGTGCGGCTTGATGTCCGCCTCAGCCAGGATCCGGCCGGCCTGGCTGGCGGAGACCGGGATCTGATGCTCAGCAGCCAGGTGCGCCGCGATGCCCGCGTGGGTCCACGCCGTCTCCGGGCCGGCGGGTTCGCTGGTGGCGGTCGCGATGACCAGCAGCCGGGCATCGATGTCATAGACCAGGGCCCGGCCGGGCCGGGGCCGGTCTTTCATCGCGCGCATGCCCTCGGCCAGGTAGCGGCGGCGGGTGGCGCGGACGGTATCCACATGACAGCCCGCACGGGCCGCGATCTGCGCGTTCGGGAGCTTCCGCGCGGCCAGCAGCACAATCCGGGCGCGCCGCACCTCCCGCTGCGGCGCAGTCTGCGTGCGGGTGATCCGCTCCAGTTTCCGGCGCCGCCGCCGCG
>DAIRVB010000276.1:3082-6265 GCA_036803065.1 Streptosporangiaceae bacterium | reverse complement strand
CGATGAAGAGCGCCAGCGTGGCCCGGCTGAGCAGGTGGCCGGAGAGCGCCCGGCCGACGGTGTCCTTCAGTTGCCGCGGCAGCACGTCAGCGTCCCCCGACGTGCGCGGGGCGTTCCAGAGGTGCCGTGCGAGCACCTCCGCCACGGCCAGGTGGTTGATCCGGCCTGACCGCACCCGCTCGGCGAACCGCTCCCACTGGGGCCGGTAGCGGCCCTGGCGCAGCAGTAATTCACGCAGGTACTTCGCGGCGGCCTGCCGGCCGGCGGCAAACTGGCTATCGTTCACGGCACGCCCCATTATGTGCGAACTTACTGCGACTTATGAGAGCTAGCCTACAAATCGCATCTTGCGAAGGGGAGGGCTTGCGAGACTGCGACTGGGGGGGCAGGATGCGGGCCCGCCGCAATGCGGCGGGCCCGCCTCATGGAAGGGTCCCGGGTGCCGCGCAGGGACCCGGGGTCGGCCCAGGATGAGAAATCCGGGCCCTGATAGATAACGATCCGGCCGCAGTCCCGCTAGAACAGGACCGACATCAGTTCCTGCCTAGAACAGGACCGACATCAGCGTCGCCGTTTCGGTAAAGCCCACCCGCCGGTACACCGCCCGGGCGGGGGCGTTGAAGTCGTTGACATACAGCGAGACGACTGGCGCCACGGAGCGGAGTGCCTCCTGCACCACGGCGGCCATCCCGGCCACGGCGAGCCCGCGTCCGCGCAGTTCCGGCCGGACCCAGACACCCTGCACCTGGCATACCTGACTGGTGACCGCGCCGATCTCGGCCTTGAACAGGACCTGGCCGTTCTCGATCCTGGCGAAGGCGCGGCCCGCCGCGATCAGCTCACCCACCCGGGCCCGGTAGGCGGAGCCGCCGTCCGGGCCGACCGGGGACACCCCTACCTCTTCGGCGAACATGGCCACCGAGGCGGGCATCAGCACGCTCAGTTCGTCCGGGCGCACCCGGCGTACCAGCGGGTCCGCCGCGACGTGGGGCGGACCCGCGATGGCCATCACCGGCTGCGCCCGCCTGATCTCGCGGGGCTGCCGCCAGTAGGGCCGGAGCAGGTCCCACAGGTCCCTGATGGCATCGGCAGGCCCGACGATCGACGAGCAGCGCCGGCCCTGCAGCCGGGCACGGCCCCCGAAAGCCGCGATGGCGTCGGGTGTCGCTGCCACCGGGACCAGGTTCGCGCCCGCGTAGCACAGCGAGGTCAGCCGGCCGCCGGGGACGAATCCCCACATCTGACCGCCGAGCCGGACTGGATCAAGACCGGCCTCGTGTACCCGGGAAGTGACGAAGACGTTGACCACCGGGTCCTGGTCGCACAGGGCGAACACGTCTTCGCGATCGCGGTCATTCAGCAAGCGGAGCGACGATGACCGCAACGCCTTGGTGCGCAGCACCCTCCCAGGGTATCGGCATGTCATGGTGAAACGCTCAGCCGGGCGACGGGGCGGGCAGCGCCGGGCAGGTGGCATTGACCAGTCCAGCGCCGGATGGCAGCGCGCCCGTGGCCAGGTACTGGTTCAGGTAGCCGTTCACGCAGGTGTTCGGCGGTGACGCCAGGGACTGCCCGTGGTTGCCGCCGCCTTCCACGACAACCATCCGTGCGCTAGGCAGCCTGCGATGGGCATTCTGGGCGCCCGCGTAAGGGGTCGCCGCATCCAGGGTGCCCTGGATCATGAGAATGCCTGGCAGCCCGGCGCCGCTGATCTGCGGCGGTTTCGCTGGGCCCGTGACCGGCCAGAACGCGCATGAGGCGTTGAACCACGCGTTGTCCCAGGCTTCGAAGGGGGCGGTCTTGTACACCTGCTCGGTGTCGGTGTTCCACTTCGCCCAGCTGCGCGGCCAGTTGACGTCGCTGCACTCCACCGCGTTGTACACGGCGAACCCGCTCTCGTCCTGGGTCCCCTCCTGCTTGTACTGGCTGACGATCTGGCCGGTGGAGCCACCATGGAGGTAGGCGGCCAGGGCACCGGCGAGCCCCGGCCAGAGCGCGTTGCTGTACCCGCCCTGCAGGAACGTGTCGTCGAACTCATCCGGGCCGATCATCGGGCCGTTCGGGCCGGCGATCGGGTGGGATGCCAGGTCCGCGCGCGCCCGGTACCACGCCTGATCCACCTGTGCGCGGGTGCTGCCGAGGTGGTAGACGTTGTCGTTGGCCGCGACCCAGGAGAAGAACGCCAGCATCCGGCCCTCGAACGCGTAATCCTGCTCGATGTTGTCGACATACCAGGCTCCGTCCGGGTCCACCGTGCTGTCGAGGACCATCCGCCGGATCCGTTGCGGGAACAACGTGCCGTAGACCTGGCCCAGGTAGGTCCCGTACGAGTAGCCGAAATAGTTGATCTTCGCGACGCCCAGGGCGGCCCGGATGGAATCCATGTCCCTCGTGACGTTCTCGGTGGTCATGTAGGGCAGCAGCCAGCCGAACCTCTTCTCGCAGCCGGCCGCGTATGCCTTCGCGCGGCCGATGAGCACCTGTTCCGCTGCCGCGTTCGCCGGGATGTAGTCGGCCCGCACCCCGGAGAAGAAAGACGGATCACAGGTCAGCTGGGGAACGCTGGAGCCGACACCGCGCGGGTCGAAGCCGACGATGTTGTAGTCAGCGGCCACCGCCGGGTCGAGCCCCTGGGCGACGATCGCGGCGAGCCCGAGCCCGCTGGCACCCGGCCCCCCGGGGTTGACCAGCATGTCGCCCTGCTGCCGGCTGGCGGGCGCGGTGGCCGGCGCCATGGACAGGGCCAGCGTGATCTTCCTGCCATTCGGGTGGGTGTAGTCGAGTGGCACCTGGAGAGTGGAGCACCGCATGCGCGGACCCTCCGCCGCGCACGAATGCCAGCGCAACGCCGCAGCCTGCCCCGGCGCCGCAGATGCCGCGGACGTCCCGGATGCCGCGGACGAGCCCTGCGTGCTGGGACTGGCCGAGGTGGTGCAGCCGGCCGCCGCGAGGGCGGCACAGGAGATGCTGAGCGCGGCCAGCGGCGCAGCGCGCCGCGAGCGCAGCCTGCTAACCCAGTACGGAATCGGCATGGAAACCATCCTGCCCGATCGGCGGCACGCTGCGGCCGATCACCCCCCGGGACCGGGATTACGGCCAGGCAACGAAAACTCTGGCCCCTGCTCCGGCACCTGGGCCGCCACCTGCTTTGCCATCTGGGCTGCTGGCCGGCCGCGCCTCACT
>DAIRVB010000276.1:0-2982 GCA_036803065.1 Streptosporangiaceae bacterium | reverse complement strand
GCTGCAGGCCGGCCGCGCCTCACTCAGCTGCTTTATGGCGTTCCCGTAGGGCCGCGCGGTACTCGGCGACCACGATCTCGGTGAGTTCCTCGACCGAGGTGTCCTTGGATGCCTTGTCGAGGGTGATCTCGCCGTCCTGGAGCAGGTTGATCCGGTCAGCGACCTCCAGCACCTGCCCGTAGTTGTGGGCGATGATGATGACCGAAACGTCCCCCCGCTGCTTGAGATCCGTCACCAGGTCCAGGATCAGCGCACCCTCCTTGACGCCCATCGCGGCCAGTGGCTCGTCCAGCAGCAGGACCTTCGCGTCGGAGTAGACCGACCGTGCCACGGCTATCGCCTGGCGCTGGCCGCCGGACAGCTTGGCCACCTCCACGTCGACCGACTTGATGCCGACGCCCATGTCATCCAGGTGCTCCCGGGCGAGCTTGCGCATGGCCCGGTTGTTCAGCAGCGGCCAGCGGACGCGCTCCCGGTTGAGAAACATGTTGTGATACACGGTGAGCTCGTTGATCAGGGCGAGATCCTGGTACACCGCGTCTATCCCGAGCGACCGGGCATGGTCAACCGACTTGAGCGCGACCTCCTCGCCGTCGAGCAGGATCCGGCCCGTGTCAGGGAGCTGGAAGCCGCAGAGGATCTTCAGCAGGGTGGACTTGCCCGCGCCGTTGTCGCCAAGCAGCGCGAGCACCTCGCCCTTGCCCAGGCGCAGGTTGATGTCCTTGAGCGCGGTGACCGCGCCGAACCGCTTGCTGATGTGCTCGACCCGGAGGGCGTCACCGCCGGGTGCCGGCCCGTCCGGGGCGGGGCTCACCGAAGCCTCGGTTGTCATCAGGCCTTACCTGCCCTTCGCAGCCGGGTGAGGTAGGTGTTGGCGACCATCGCACCCAGGATCGAAATACCAAGGATGATCAGGAACGGGTTGCTGCTGATCCCGAGCAGGCTGAAGCCGTCCTGCAGGATCGCGAGCACCAGCATGCCGAGGAACGCGCCGAGGACGGTGCCGGAGCCGCCCGCCATCGCGGTGCCGCCGATGACCGCCGCCGCGACCGCGTAGAACATCACGTTGTACTGGCCGGCGCTCGGGTCGATCGTGCTGTTCCTGAACGCCTCCAGGATTCCCGCGATCGCCCCGAGGGTGCTCGTGATCATGAAGTTGCCGATCTTGACCCGTCCGACCTTGATACCCGCCTCGCTCGACCCGACCAGGTTGCCGCCCACGGCGACGGTGTGCAGGCCCCACCTGGTCCTGGTCAGGATGACGTGGAAGAGCAGGACGAGCGCGACGCACCAGATGATCTCTGACCAGGCGAAGGTCCCGAACCAGTGCCCGAGGCCGATCGACTCCGGGGGCAGGTTCTTGGCCTGGGCCTGCGCTATCGTGAGCAGGAAACCGTAGAGCGCGAACGAGGTGCCGAGGGTCGTGATGAACGAGGGCACCTTCAGGCGGACGGTGATGACGCCGTTGATCCAGCCGATGACCGGGCCGCAGGCCACGGCGAGCACGATGGCCAGGATGACCGGTATGTGGTAATCGGTGATGAAGAAATACATCAGGAACGGCGACAGTCCCCAGACGAAACCCACCGACAGGTCGATCTCACCACAGACCAGCAGCAGCACCTCGCCGATAGCGATGATCGCGGTGGGGGCCGTGGCCTGCGAGATATTGTCGACGTTGAGCTTGCTGAAGAAATGGGTGTGCGCCGCGCTGATGAAGCCGAAGTAGACGAAGAGCAGGGCCGCGATCAGGAAGACGCTTGCTTCCCGCTGCCGCAGGAAGGTGGCGCCACCGCGTCTGAGGAAAGACCCCAAGCCATTGCGGGCGGCTGGCTGCCCGTCCGCGGGGCCGAGAGTTCCTGCGCTGCGCTGGGCAGTTTCACTCACGTCAGTTGTCCGTTCTGTATGGCGCTTCCGCCCAGCTTATTCCCGCTCCAGGCACCCCCGACGCCCGGACGGCACCGCGACCTGCCCGGCCAGTGAATCCTGGCCGGGCAGGCGCGGCGCGAACGTCCACGACGGATGCCGCTCATCCAGCGATCAGATCTTGATCGCGCCCGACCTGCTGAGGAGCTTCTGCGCCTTGGTCGATCCCTCGTACCTGCTGGGCGAGCTGTACGGGGCGACATTGGCCTTGGTCACGAACGTCAGGCCGGTGTCGGTCGCGGGCGGCGAGACCAGGCCGCCAGACAGTTTGTACAGGTACAGGTAGAGGGTGGGCAGGAAGCCCTGCAGGTACGGCGACTGGTCGATGGTGAAGTCCAGGTTCCCGGCGGCGATCGCCGTGAGAGTCGCCGTCTCCAGGTCGAACCCGCCGGACGAAACCTTGCCCGCCAGCCCGTACTTCGAGAGCGCCGGGCCGAGCAGCGCGGTCGAGCCGCCGTCCACGGCGAAGACGCCCTGCAGCTTGGACCCGTTGCCCTGGATGAACGCCGGGATGCTCGTCGTCTCCTGGGTCTGCGACGCGCCGCTGTTGAACCCCGCGGTGTGCAGGATCTTCAGGCCCTTGCCCGCGGCGAGGATGGCGGCGTTCGCGCCGTCGAGGCGCGGCTGGATGTTCAGCGACCCGGGCTGCGCGATGATGCCGCACGCCGTCCCGCCATGCGGCATCTTCGCCGCGATCCGCGTGCCGACCGCCTGGCCCGAGACATAAAGCTCCTGGCCGATGTACGCCATGCCGTTGGTCGGGTTCTTGACCGCCCCGTTGGCGTTGTAGGTGAGGACCGGGATCCCGGCGGCCAGGGCCTTGGCGATCGGGGCGACGAACGCATTCGGGTCGACGACCGTGGTCGCGATGCCGTCGGAGCTGGCCGCGATCGCGGAGTTCAGCGAGGTGATCATCGTCGGCACGGTCGGCTGCGTCGAAGTCGCGCCGGTCCAGGTGGGCGTGGCGATGCCGAGCAGTGCGGCGGCGTCCGCGAACCCGTACTGGGTGGGCGTGAAGAACGCGTTGTCCGTGACGTGATTGATGAAGGTGAACTT
>DAIRVB010000275.1:4855-6282 GCA_036803065.1 Streptosporangiaceae bacterium | reverse complement strand
CGCGGGGATCTCGCCGGGGTCGACGTACAGCGCGGACTCCCCGGCGACGCTGACGGCCGGCTCGGGTGCGGGGCGGTCCCCGGGCTGCCAGTGGACCTCCCTGAGCCGCGAGCTGGCCAGGAACCCGCCAGTGATGCCCGCGCGCACCAGCGCGGAGACGCAGCGGCGGACCCGGGCGCCTTCCCCGGCGGTCGGCGCGGACCTGATCGCCTACTACCTGTCGCCGGGGCGGCATCCGGCGGGCAGGCCGTGGTCGCGTAAGCACGCCGATACCCAGCGCAGGCTGTGCCAGCGGTATGTGGCTCCGGTGATCGCCTGCCTGGCGTGTGAGGACATCAAGACCGCGCACATGCAGGCCGTGGTGAACGCCGCGCCGACGGCCGGGGAAGGCGCCCGGGTGCGGCGGTGCGTCTCCGCGCTGGTGGGGGCGGGTATCACTGGCGGGTTCCTGGCCAGCCCCCGGCTCAGGCAGGTCTGGTGGCAGCCCGGGGACCGCCCCGCACCCGAGCCAGCGGTCAGCGTCGCCGGGGAGTCCGCGCTGTTCGTTGACCCCGGCGAGATCCCCGCGCATGCTGATGTGGCCAAGCTCGGCCAGGCCCTCGCCACCCTCGCAGGCCAATCTGAGCTGATGGCCTGCTTCGCCGCCTACACCGGGCTGCGGTGGGGCGAGATAGCCGCCCTGACCATCGCCCAGATCGACCAGGCCGCCCGTGTCGTGACTGTGGACCGCAAGGTCATCGAGGTCCGCGGCACGCTGTACATCGAGGCGCCCAAGGGCCGCAAGCGGCGCCGGACCATCTACCCACGCCGCACTCCCGAGGGCTATCCCCTGGCCGACATGCTCGCGGCCCGCATCGAGGCAGCGCGCGCCGGGCAGGACGCCGGGACCAACCCCCTGGGCCTGATCTTCGCCTCCCCCCGCGGCACGCACTGGCGCTCCTCCAACTTCGCCCGCCGCGTCCTGGCACCCGCCTACCAGGCCACCGGATGGCGCGACACCAACGGCAACGGCAACGCATTGGGCGGTGACGATCGCCGCGCCGCGGGAGAAGGTCTGGCGCGGCCTGACCGAGCCCGAGCTGCTCGCCCGCTGGTGGGTGCCCGGCGACGTCGCCGCGAAGGTCGGGCACCGGTTCCAGCTGGCGATTCCCGGCTTCGGCGAACTGCCATGCGAGGTGCTGGAGGTGAAAGAGCCCGAGCGGTTCGTCTTCACCTTCAACGACTGGACGCTCACCTGGACGCTCACGGTCGAGGGGGCCGGCACCCGCCTGCTGCTCGAGCACTCCGGCTTCGACCTCGAAGACGCGCACATTCGCCACGCCTTCGAGTGCATGGGCCCGGGCTGGCGCGACGAGACGATCCCCCGCCTCGCAGCCCTCGCCGCCGAGATCGACTGAGAATCCCGGCGTTAAAGCCCGGCGTCACAG
>DAIRVB010000275.1:0-4755 GCA_036803065.1 Streptosporangiaceae bacterium | reverse complement strand
AGCCCGGCGTCACAGGCCCACACCGCAGTCCCGCCCTGACTTGTAGACGGAGCGAAAAATGACCGATATAAACGGTGCCGGCATGACGCCGGCCGATCACCGCGCTGCGCCCGCATGGTTCGACATCTCATCGCCTGACGCGGCCCGAACGCGACGCTTCTACCAGGAAATGTTCGGCTGGCCGGTGAACGCCATCGACGATACCTACGCGCTGGTGGGCGGAGACGGCGGCCCGCCGACGGGCGGCATCGGCCAGGCCGGTCCGCACAGCCCGTACACCGGGTTCGTCGTCTACTTCCAGGTCGACGACGTCGACACCGCGCTCGCCCGGGCCGAACAGCTCGGTGGCAAGCGAACGCTGGAGCCGCAGGCCTTGCCCGGGATGGGGCGGATGGCCGTGTTCACCGATCCCGACAGCAACGTCGTCGGCCTGCTGAGCCCCTGATGCCATGAACGGCCACGGAAGGCCGGCGACCTGACCGCTTCGCCCAAGAGGCCGGAAAGGTCATGACCGATGACGGAGAACGCAGCGTGACCGAATCAGAAGCGAAGTCAGATCTGCACCGTCACCTGCGGCACGGCCGTCAGACGCTGCTGTGGAAGCTCGACGGGCTGTCGGGGTATGACATCCGCCGCCCGATGACACCGACGGGCACCAACCTGCTGGGTTGGTCAAGCACCTGACCGGCGTCGAGGCGGGGTACCTCGCTAACCCCTGAGCCCGGATCACAGGGTCGATCGACGATGATGGCGGACGGGCATGGTCCCGCCTGCGGCGGTCAGCGCCCGGCGGGCATGGGACCTCTGCCGGTCGAGGTGCGTGTGCAGCGCGCTGGCCAGCAGCGGCTTGGCGAGCAGGTAACCCTGGATCGCGTCGCAGCCCAGCTCGACCAGCGTGTCGTACTGCTCCCGCGTATCCACGCCTTCGGCGACTGTCTCCAGCCCGAGGGCGCGGGCCATCCCGATGACGGCCGCGACGATGATTCGCGACGACGGGTCGGCGAGATCCACGACGAACGACCGGTCGATCTTCAGCACGTCGAAGTCAAGCTGCCGAAGCCGAGCCAGCGAGGAGTATTCGGTGCCGAAGTCGTCCAGGTACACGCCGACGCCCAGGACCTGCAGCAGGCGCAGCGCGCCGACGGCTTGCGGCATGTCCGCGCCGAGCAGCCGTTCGGTCACTTCGATCCCAAGCCGGTGCGGCGGCAGCCCGGTGCGTTCCAGCACGCCGGTGACCAGGTCGACAACGCCCGGCTGGGACAGCAGCCGATCGGACAGGTTGACAGACACGGCCACGTCGTGCGGCCAACTGGCTGCCTCGGCGCAGGCCGTCTCGAGGACCCACCGGTCGATCGCGGGTGCCAAACCGGCCTCGTCGGCCACCGGCAGGAAGGTCGCCGGGCGGGCCACGCCGTACCCGGGACGTTTCCAGCGGACCAACGCTTCCACCTTGCGCACGATCCGGTCGGCGGTGGACACGATCGGCTGGTAGTACAGCATGAGGCCGCCGTCGCGCAGCGCTGCACGCAGGCCGTTCTCGATCTCCATCCGACTGGTGACGGTGGAGACCATGTCGGACTCGTACACGTGCACCCGGGAACGGCCGCCGCGTTTCGCGCTGTACATTGCGAGGTCGCTCTTGCGGAGCATTTCCTCGCCGCGAATTGACCTGTCGCCGGCGACGACGCCCACTGACACGGACACCACCATGTCGTGGCCGCCGAGCTGGAACGGGACGGAGAACGCGGCAACGATTGACTCAGCGATCATCCGGGCCTCGGTCGTGCCCATGATGCCCGGGCACAGGACGACGAATTCGTCCCCGGACAGCCGGGCGACCAGGTCGCCGGGGCGGACCGCGGCCTTGAACCGGGCGGCCGCGTTCACCAGCACGGCGTCTCCGACGTCGTGCCCAAGGCTGTCGTTGATCAGTTTGAACCGGTCCAGGTCGCAGAACAGCAGCGCGATGTCCCGGCCGGCCGCGTGGGAGCGGATCAGCTCTGCCTCGAGCAGCTCGTGGAACCGGGCACGGTTCGGCAGTCCGGTCAGCGCGTCGTGGCCGGCCTGGTGGCGCAGCCGCTCTTCGAACGTCTTCTGCGCCGAGATGTCCCTGGCGACGACGGTGGCGAACAGGCCGGTGTCGGTCGCCGAGACGCTGATGGATGTCAGCAGGTGCAGTGCGGTGCCGTCCCGGTGCCGGCCGCTCAACTCCAGCGACAACTCGACGTGCGTGCCGCCAGCGAGTTGCTCGCCGATGATGGTCTGCAGCCGCTGCCGCTCACCGTCTTGCAGTAGAACCCACGGGCTCTGCCCGCACGCCTGGGCGGCGGTGAAGCCGAACAGCCGCTCGGCTGCCGGATTGAAGGACGTGAGGACGCCGGTTTCATCGGTGGTGATGATCGCGTCGCCGGCGCTTTCGACGATCGCGCGGGTGAACGCCTCCCGGCTGCGCAGTTGCTCGTACAGTTCGGTCATTTCACCACCGGACACGTCGATAGACCGTTCGAGGGTGTACCGGTCGTTGTCCGCGTCGGTGTAGGCGACGCTGATCCGGGTGAGCAGCCCACCCCATTGCTTCGTGCTGAACGCGCCGTCCGGGCTGCGTTCCGGAGCGCGGTCCGCGGTCAGGCCGAGCCGGGCCAGCTGCCTGTGCAGCAGCGGATGCAGGCCGTCTGCTGCCTTCACGGGCGGGAACGCGCCGGGCCGGTGGGCTGCGCGGGCTGTGGGCAGGTCATCCGCGTTCCCCGAGCACGGTCAGGGTCATCGTCTGGTTGTGCATCCGGGTGCGGCCGCCGCGGGCCAGGGCGATCTCGCCGTAGGAGTAGAAGCCGGTCAGGGTCGTATTGGGGGCGAGCCCTTCGAGGGCCGCGTCGAGTTCCTCCTCGGTCCGTTCGCCCAGGCACAGCCGCCGCCCGACGCAGCTGACGGCAATGGCGAGCCACTTTGCTGGCTCGCCGGCATCCCGGCCTCCGGTCTGCCTGATGTCGTCGGCGGCGGTCTGCGCCGCGGCGGCGGCCGCTTCGACCAGCCGGTCCCGGGTGGACCGCATCAGCTGCGCGGTGCTGCCCTGCGGGATGTCACCGGCGAAGGTGAGCGACTGTGCGGTCTCGTCGATGGCCAGGATAGTCCGGACGATCGGCTCGCCCCCGTCCTCGGTGTGGAGCGCAAGCGGGAACAGCAGCGCGGTCGCGGGCAGTCCGGCGGCGCGGTCACCGAGGTACCGTTTGTACAGCTCGAGCGCGGGTTGTCCGTCCAGCTCGTAAAGCACGTTGCCATCGGAGCGGGTCACTCGCCGGGGCGGCCCGAAGATGCCCCAGCCGCCGGCGCTGCCGTGGCCTACTTGCAGCGCGTCGCCAGTCAGGAAGACGCCGACGACAGCGGTCCGCAAGGGTGCCTGCCCGACGAGCACCCACGTGCGCTGGAACCGGTCGCCGTCCCCGGCGAGTCCGCCGGACACCGGCAGTGCAGGTGTCCCAGCCGGCCGGGTGCGGATAAGGCCGTCGACGATGCCGTCGATGAGCTGGTCACCGTTGACGTTGGCGCCGGACGACAGGACGAACAGGGCGGTGTCGTCCGGTCGGCTCTGCCCGGCGAGTTCCTGGCCGGCCTGCCTCGAGGTACATGACCCGAGGCACACCGCGGCGGTACGGACCCGCACCTGATCGAACGTGACGACGGTGACGATGAGCGGGGCCGGGTCGAGCCGGACGCCCGACGTCGGCCCTTGGCCGGGGGTGGGCTGGAGCATGGTGGCGAACTGCCCGGCGCCCGAGCAGCCAGTGACGGCAGCGTCCGGATAGGCGGCGACGAGTTCGGCCAGCGGCGCCGGGTCGTCGAGGAACGCGGACTCGCCGAATGCCAGGATGAGGGTGCGCTCGGGAGTAGCTGGGGGGAACGGCCCGGACCAGCCGTGTTCTTGGCTCCAGGTGAGCGTTTCGATTCGCATGAAGTAGCCCCCGGTTGAGTCACTCACGGTCCATGGCTGGCCACGGACCGCAATAAACTGACAGGGGCGGGCACGCCCGCAGTGTCGCTGTGCTGTGCGGCGCTGTGCCGTGCGGCCACCTTCCCGGCCATATCCGCCTTCCACATCTGGTGCGTGCCGAGGGAGGCGTTGCATCACATTGTATCACCCAGTTACATAAAAATCACAATACGTAACGAGCTTGTAGCACGCTAGACAAAGTTTGGGCGGGCATCATGTTCGTCAGGGCGGTGCCTTTCGCCAGCCTCGGTTCGGCAACAGTGGAAGCATTACACCGAGCCGAAGGTCTCGTATGAGCCTTCCGCGAGGCCCACAAGAACCCCACAAGTCCGGGCTCCCGCGCGGGCCACCACAAGATACCCACAGACAAAACGGCATTACGTGGCACACGGCGGCACGGTCGCTATCATGGTCCTATAGGCCCACTGACCAGCATGTACGCCGGTGAGCTGGGCTAGCATGACACGACGAAATCATGGTCTCAGGGGCGATAGAACGCCTGCCAGGGCCGGGCGTTCGCGCAGCGCCGTGATCAGGCGATCATGAGCGTGTTCCGGGCGACGGGGATCCGGCTGTCAGAACTCGCCGGGATCCGGTATGACCCGGAGGATCCGCTGCGCAGTGACGTGGACCTGGAGCGCCGGGAGATCACGGTCCGCGGCAAGGGCGGCAGGGCGCGGATCGTCCGGATCGGTCACGAGACTGCCCGCAGTCTCGCGGGACAGTGGCGGGTGCAAAGGGCCCACAGAATTCCCACAGCCCATCCACAA
>DAIRVB010000274.1:0-6327 GCA_036803065.1 Streptosporangiaceae bacterium | reverse complement strand
GAGCCTGGCCGCTCTCAGCGGCTGGGCTCAGCTGTGGTCTTTGCGTTCTTCGCTGATCTCGACGCGGATGAGCGGCTCCGGATCATCCAGGGCCGCCGGCGGATCGTCGAGTCGTCCATCGCCCACCTGGCCGCGATGCGGCCGGAAGCCGCGGCGACGCAGCCCTGGGGCGTGCGGGTGACAGACTTCACTCTCGGCCAGAAGCGCCAGGAACTCGGCTGGCTCGATGATCTCGCACTGGCGGCGGACACGGTCCGATGACCGGGAGCAGCGAGTGATGGCGACCGGCCAGCCGCGGGCCGGAAGCGCACCCGAACGGCCCGGCAGCACCACCCTCATGCGGGTCACGCTGCTGGCCGGCCCGGTGCTGTCCATGGTCGACTCGTCCGTGGTCAACGTCGCGGTCCCGGGTGATCGTCCGGGATCTGCACACCTCGCTCGGCACCGCCGCGTGGACGGTCAGCGGCTACTTGCTCGGTCTGGCGGGCGGCCTGGCGGTCTCGCCCTGGCTGGCCCGCCGGTTCGGCACCATGCGCGCGTACACCGCGGTACTGCTCGGCTTCACGCTGGCCTCCGCCGCGTGCGCGCTCGCTCCCGGCGTTGGCCTGCTGATCACGATGCGGGTGGTGCAGGGACTGGTCGGCGCTCCGATGGTCCCACTCGCGCTGGGCCTGCTCTTCGGTGAGGACGGCGAGGCAGCGAACATCCCGGTCAGCGCCGGAATCGTATTCTTCGCCGCCCCCGCTCTTGGCCCGGCCATAGGCGGCCTGTTGATCAGCGGCTTCGGATGGCGATCGGTTTTTCTTATCAACGTTCCGATCGGACTCGCCGCGCTGGCCGCCGCGGTTTTCGCGAGAGCGCCGGGGCCGACGAGTGCTGGGGACCCGGCCGCGCGGCCCGACGTGCTCGGCTTTGCCCTGCTGGGCGCCGGACTGAGCGCGGCGACCTACGGCGCCAGCCAGGGACCGGCGAGCGGCTGGCTCTCCGCGCGATCAGCGCCAGCCTGGCTCGGCGGTCTCCTCCTGATCGCCGGCTACGCGGCCTGGGCGCATCGGCGATCGAGCGGAACCGGGCCGCCCGCAGCGGTCAGCCTCGAATTACTGCGTTCGCCGCGCTGGGGGGCGACCCTGCTGCTGTGCTGCGTCGCGAGCGTGGTGCTGTTCTCGATGCTGTTCCTGGCCCCCGTGTTCCTGCAGCAGGTTCAGCGGCATTCGGCCACCATCACCGGCCTGGCCCTGCTGCCGCAGGGCGTGGTCATGGGCTTCGCCAGCGCCCTGGGCAACGTGATCGTCGGCAGCGGCAGGACCAGGCCGGCCGTGATCTACTCTGTCGTCGCCGCGGGCCTGGTCCTGCTCGCGGTCAGCACCCTCGGCCTGCTGCTGCTGACCGCCACGAGCCCCGTCTGGCTGACCGCGGTGCTGCTCTGCGGGCGGGGGATCGCGCTCGGGATCACCATCCAGCTGCTCGTCCGCGGCCTGCTCGGCGGCCTCGACAGCGCCCGGTCGCCGGATGCCAACACGCTGTTCAATATCGGAGAGCGGCTGTCCGGATCGTTCGGCATCGCCTTGCTCGCGACGTTCTACGCGAGCCGGGCCCAGGCGTCCGGGTCTCCTGTCACGGCGCTGCACGACTGTGCGGTCGTGCTCTCGGCGGTCTCCGCGGCCGCGGCGCTCGCCGCCGCGGCGATGGCGGCCGCCGGGACCCGCGTGCGCCGATGAGTCGGTGATCCGCACCGGGTCTGGCCCGGTGGCTCACCAGGTCTGCAGGGCGAAGGTGGCCAGCTTGTGGAGGCGCGCGACGATGTCGCGGTGGACGGCGTCCGGTGGCTGGGCACCGTCGACGGTGAACATCCATTCCCGGCCCGCGTAGTACTCGAGCAAGGGCACGGTGTTGTCCAGGTACACCTGCAAGCGGTGCTCGATAATGGCTTGGGTGTCGTCGGAGCCCCGGCCACGGGACAGCAGCCGGCGCACCAGCTCCTCGCGAGGGACGTCCAGGTGGACCGCGGCCTGCACCTCAGCCCCCAGGCTCTGGGCCACGGTAAAGGCTGCCTTCGCCTGCTCGACGGTCCGCGGGAAGCCATCGAGGACGTAGCCACCGGCCTCGGCGGCGGCGACGACCGGTTTGCGCAGCATGTCCATGACCGCGCCATCCGGGACCAGATCGCCGTTGTCGAGGTAAGACTTGATGGTCTGGCCGAGCGACGTGTGGTCCCTAACGTGCTGGCGCAGCAGGTCGCCGCTGGAGATGTGCGCGATGCCGAACCGCTCGGCAAGTCGCTGCGCCTGTGTTCCCTTGCCGGCGCCGGGGGCACCGATCAGCAGAAGGCGCATCTGAACCCTCGGCGGGGCGGCATCGCCAGGTCGGCTGGCATAACCGGCCGGGGCTCATAGGCCAGGCGGCGCCCAGCGTGATCTGCCACATGGGCCCCTCCCTGCGCGTCTGAGCTGTCCCTTAGTGTCCCTCCGGGGATGGGCATGGACAAGAGGGCATAAGTCGTTACCAACTGACGATCGGCGCAGGTTGGCGATCCGGCCCGCCCGGTGCGAGAAGCACTGCGCGAGGAACACCGTGCGGGAAACCCGGGCGGGAAACCCCGTGCGACGATGAGAACTGCCGTTGGTGGCGTCGGGTGGGCGCTGCTGACGTTGGGCAACCACCGGGAGGTCGGCCATGGATGCTGTGACGAACGTCCCCGCTCCTGTGAACGAGCCGGTCAGGGTGTACGCACCGGGCAGCCATGACCGTGCCGTGCTGGAGGCCAAGGTCAAGGAGCTGGCCGGCGAGCACACCGAGCTGACCATGACAGTGGGCGGCCGGCCGCGGATGGGCGGCGGCGAGCGCATCGATGTGGTCGAGCCGCACAATCACCGCCACGTGCTCGGCCACCTCGGCAACGCCACCGACGACGACGTGGCGGCCGCGATCGAGGCGGCGGCCGCGGCCGCCCCCGGCTGGCGGGCGCTGTCCTTCGACGACCGTGCCGCCATTTTCCTCAAGGCCGCGGAACTGCTCGCCGGGCCGTGGCGGCCGGTGCTGAACGCGTCAACGATTCTGGGTCAGTCCAAGTCAGTGCAGCAGGCCGAGATCGACGCGGCCTGCGAACTGATCGACTTCTGGCGCTACAACGTCCACTACGCGCGCCAGTTGCTGACCCAGCAGCCTGAGTCTGAGCCGGGCGCCTGGAACCGGTTGGAGTACAGGCCCCTCGAGGGTTTCGTTGTGGCTATTTCGCCGTTTAATTTCACGTCGATCGCGGCGAATCTGCCGACGGCACCGGCGCTGCTCGGGAACGTGGTGCTGTGGAAGCCGTCGCCGACCCAGCAGTTGTCCGCACATTTCATCATGCGGCTCCTTGAGGCGGCCGGGCTGCCGCCGGGGGTGATCAACCTGGTGACTGGGGACGGCCAGGCGGTATCCCGGGTAGCGGTCCCTCACCGGGACCTGGCGGGCATCCATTTCACCGGGTCCACGGCCACGTTCCAGCATTTGTGGCAGGCCGTGGGGGAGAACATTTCCGGCTATCGCGGTTACCCGCGGCTGGTCGGCGAGACCGGCGGCAAGGATTTCGTGATCGCGCATCCGTCCGCCGACCCGGATGTGCTCTCGGTGGCGCTGATCAGGGGGGCGTTCGAATATCAGGGGCAGAAGTGTTCCGCCGCGTCGCGGGCGTATGTGCCGCGGTCGGTCTGGGATGGGCTGCGGGACGATTTCGTGGCCCAGGTGGAGTCGCTGAGCATGGGCGACGTGTCGGCCGACCTGTCGCTGTTCATGGGCGCGGTGATCGACGACCGGGCGTTCGCCAAGCACGCCAGCGCCCTGGAGCGGGCCCGGGCGCGGCCTTCGGTGCGGGTGCTCACCGGCGGGGGAGCCGACGACCGGGTGGGCTTCTTCGTCCAGCCGACCGTGCTGGAATGCGCCGACCCGGCCGACGAAGTGTTCAGCACCGAGTACTTCGGGCCGATCCTGTCCGTGCACGTCTTCGACGACGCCCGGTACGACGAGGTGGTCGCCCAGGCCGCGGATGTCGCGCCGTACGCGCTGACCGGCTCGATCATCGCCCAGGATCGTGCTGCCATCGCCTCGGCGGCCGAGACGCTGCGGTTCGCGGCGGGTAACTTTTACATCAACGACAAGCCGACCGGCGCTGTCGTCGGACACCAGCCGTTCGGCGGCGCGCGGGCCAGCGGCACCAACGACAAGGCGGGCTCGATCTTCAACCTGATCCGCTGGGTCAACGCCCGGACCATCAAGGAACTGTTCGCGCCGCCGGTGGACTACCGCTACCCGCACATGGGCTGAGCGGCCGGATGCCCGCGCGTTTTACGTGTCGGCCCGTGCGCGGCGCGCGCGTGAGCGCGCGGTACAGGCGCCGCTCGTCCCGCCAATGTGCGGCGGCCATGTTCGTGGCGATGCCGTAGAGCCAGGGGCGAGCGCAGCCCCGGGCCACGTCATAGCGCTTGCGCTGGGCGAACGCGGCGAGGAACACCTCGGCCGCCACGTCGCTGGCGACTTTCCCCCCCACCCGCCGGGCGAGATGCCGATGGATCTCGGTGAAATAACGGTCGAAGATAGCGGCAAACCGCTCGGGGTCCTCCCACGACTCCTTAATGACCGTGGCATCAATCACCGAGGCGTCGCCGTCCGGCGGGCCCCGCGAGTGGGGTCACGCTCAATGGTCACATCCTTTGCGCGAAGGCTCGGTCACCCTGTGCTTAGCGACGCCGCCTGTTCCCTTCTCCGTCCGCTCAGCCGGATGCTGCCGCCGCGCCCTGGGCCCACGCGGTACGCTCGCGGGTGACTACGCATCGGAGGCCCCCATCGACCGCTTGGTCCTGTGGAACATTGACCTGACCCTCGTTGACGTCGGGCGGGTGACGAGAGTCGCCTATGCGGAGGCGTTCCGGCGGGTAACGGGGCGGCCGCTGGTCCAGCTTCCGCAGATGGCGGGGCGGATCGAGTCGGAGATCTTCTTCGATGCCCTCGCCCTGAACGAAGCCGCGGTAGGCGTGCCGCCCGCGCGCAAGCACGGTTCGCCCGGCTCGTCGGGTTCGGCCGGCTGGACCGTGAGCGGCAGCGACGATCTGCTGGCGCGGTTCACCGGAGAACTGGCCACCTCGTTCGGCGCCCGCCGCGACCTGCTGGCCGAGCAGGGCCGCATCCTGCCGGGCGCCTGGGACGCGGTGTCCGAGGTGGCGCGCCGCCGTGGCGTCGTCCAGTCCCTGCTCACGGGCACGATCAAGCCGAACGCCGTGGAGAAGCTGCGTGCCTTCGGCCTGGAGGGGTTCTTCGACTTTGAGGTCGGTGGCTACGGCTCCGAGGTGTATCCCAAGGGTGCGCAGCTGCTGATGACCCGGGCCCGGGCCGCGGAGAAGTACGGCGTCACCTTCGATGAGAGCTCGACCGTCTACATCGGCGACTCCTCCCGCGACGTCGAGGCGGCCCGGATGGGTGGCGCCCGCTCCATCGCCGTGGCCAGCGGGCGGTCCACGGTCGGCGAACTGCGCGGCGCCGGAGCCGATGTCGTCTTCGCGGACCTGGCCGACACCGCCGCGGTGGTTCAGGCGATCGACCGGCTGACCATGCTCCGCGCGGCAGGCTGACCATGCTCTGCGCGGCAGGCTGACCATGCTCGCCATGGCTGGCTGACCTGGGCATGTCCACGGAGGCCCCGGACCAGCCGGAGCCAGCGCCGCCCCGGGTGGCGCTTGCCACCATCGCCCGCGAGTGGGGACGCATCGGCTGCATCGGGTTTGGTGGCCCTCCGGCGCACATCGCCCTGCTGCGCAGGCTCTGCGTAAGTGACAGGGCGTGGCTGTCGGATCGCGAATTCGAGGACGGCATCGCCGCCTGCAACCTGCTGCCCGGCCCGGCCTCCACCCAGCTGGCGATCTTCTGCGCGTGGCGGCTGCGTGGCCCGGCCGGCGCCGTCCTCGGCGGGTTCTGCTTCATCGTCCCCGGGCTCGTCGTGATCCTGGGCCTGGCCTCCGTGTTCCTCGCGGCCAGGCCGCCGGGCTGGATCCAGGGCGGCGCGGAGGGCGCCGGGGCCGCGGTCCCGGCGGTCGCCGTCGCGGCCGCGGTGGGCCTGCTGCCCGGTAGCTGGCGGCGGGCCGGCTCGCGACGCGCGGGCCGAGCCCGGTGGTGCGGGTACCTGCTGGCGGGCGGCCTGGCGTCGGCAACCGTCGGGCCGTGGCTGGTGCTCGTCCTGGCCGCCTGCGGGCTGATCGAGGTGGTCGTGGCCATCAGGGCGTCCGCCGACCGTGCGCTGGCGGCGCTCCCGCTCGGGCAGCCGAGAGGCCGGCAGCCCGACCGTGCGCTGGCGGCGCT
>DAIRVB010000273.1:0-6328 GCA_036803065.1 Streptosporangiaceae bacterium | reverse complement strand
GAACCCGGCCGTGTCGCCGAAGTCGTAGGCGTAGACCCCGCGGGTGAACGAGGGGCAGGCGGCCGGCTCGACCGCGCGCAGCACCGGGTTCATCCGGCCGGCCAGTTTCTCCCGCAGGAACGGGAAGACCAGCCCGGAGAAGTTGGACCCGCCGCCGGTGCAGCCGATGATCAGGTCGGGCGTGTCCCCGGCCTCGGCCATCTGCTTGAGCGCCTCCTCGCCGATCACCGTCTGGTGCAGCAGCACATGATTGAGCACGCTGCCGAGCGCGTACCGGGCGGCCGGGTCCCCGCCGGCGACCTCCACCGCCTCGCTGATGGCGATGCCCAGGCTGCCGGGGGAGTCCGGGTCGGCGGCGAGCACCGCACGGCCGGAGGAGGTCACATCGGACGGGCTCGGATGGACCGTCGCCCCGTACGTCTCCATCAGCAGCTTGCGGTACGGCTTCTGGTCGTAGGACGCGCGGACCTGCCACACCTCGCACTGCAGGCCGAACACGGAACTGGCGAACGCCAGGGCGCTGCCCCACTGGCCGGCCCCGGTCTCGGTGGTCAGCCGGGTCACGCCCTCGGCGGCGTTGTAATAGGCCTGCGGGACGGCGGTGTTGGGCTTGTGCGAGCCCGCCGGGCTGCCGCCCTCGTACTTGTAGTAGATCCGGGCGGGCGTGCCGAGGTCCTTCTCCAGCCGCCGGGCCCGGAACAGCGGAGTGGGCCGCCACAGCCGGTATACGTCGAGGACCTCCTCCGGGATGGCGATATGCCGCTCCATGGAGACTTCCTGGCCGATGAGCGCCGCCGGGAACAGGGGCGCGAGATCGTCCGGCCCGACCGGCTGGCGGGTACCCGGGTGCAGCGGGGGCGGGGGCGGCGACGGCAGGTCGGGAATGATGTTGTACCACTCGCGCGGGAGTTCGGACTCTTGGAGCACGTACTTGACCTGACGGCTCATTGGTTCCTCCCGCGGAGCGTGGTGAACAGCAACTAACCAGGAAAAACATATGTACCACGTCGCCGCCAGCTTCTCACCGGCCAGGTGCGCGAGAACTCTTGACAACCGGTCAAGATCACATCAACATCAGTCAACAACGGGCATAGATGCCCATTTCCCGTCCGCAGCGGCCGGAGGCCGGATGTTGCCAACCCAGCGGCGCCAGGCGATTCTCGCCGAGGTCAGCGAGCGGAGCGCGGTCTCCGCCGAGGACCTGGCCCGGGAGTTCGGCGTGTCGGTCGAGACCATCCGGCGCGACTTGCGTGGGCTCCAGCGGCAAGGCCTGCTGGACCGGGTCTACGGGGGTGCGACCCGCCCGGCGGGGCGGTCCGACGAAGGCAGCTTCGCGGCCCGGAGCACTCGTCACATCGAGGCCAAGAGGGCCATCGCCCGGCTGGCCGCATCCCTCGTCGAACCGGGCGAAACGATCGTCATCGATGTCGGCACCACCGCGCTGGAGGTGGCACGGGCCCTGCCGGCCTCCTTCGGCGGCCGGGTCCTCACCAACTCCGTGCCGGCCGCGATGGAACTGTCCGCCCGCCGCGACGTGGAGATCCTGCTCTGCGGGGGGCAGATCCGGCATGGCGACGCTGCCTGCTCCGGCGCGCACGCGGAGGCCTTCTTCGCCGAGTTCTACGCCGACCGGGCGTTCCTCGGCTCCGGTGGCGTGCACCCGGACGCGGGCCTCACCGACTACTACCCGGCCGAGGTGGTGGTCCGGCGCACGATCATCGCGCATACCGCCGTCTCCTATGTCCTCGCGGACTCCAGCAAGCTCGGTGCCATCGCTGTGCACCGGGTCTGCCCCCTCGACCGCATCGCCGCGGTTCTCACCGACGACACCCAGCACGCCGGCGCCGGTACGGCGGCGCACCCCGGCGCCGAAGAGGCGCTAGCCTCCGCGGGCGTTTCGCTGCTCCGGGCCCCCGGCCACGGAGCCGTCCCCGCTTTCCGCGGCCGGCTGACGGCCTGACAACCGCCCGCCCCCTGGGGCGGGCCGCTGAGGATGTGATGACGGTGGCCACAGTCACCCAGCACGATGATGACTCCCAGTTGGACCGGTACGGCTACAAGCAGCAGTTCGTCCGCTCGCTGCGCCATTTCGAGTCATTCGCGGTGGCGTTCTCGTTTATCTCGATCACGACCGGGATCTTCACCACGTATGGTTTTGCGCTGGCCACCGGCGGCCCGCGGAGCATCTGGACATGGCTCATCGTCGCCGCGGGCCAGGCGCTGGTCGCCCTGGTCTACGGCGCGCTGGCGGCCCGGGTGCCGCTGTCCGGCTACTCCTACCAGTGGGCGTCACGCCTCGCCAACGTGCACGTGGGCTGGTGGCTCGGCTGGATGTCGTTCGCGTTCCTGTCCATCGTCACGGTCTCCGTCGATTACGGGCTGATCCAGGTCGCGTTCCAGCCATTGATCGGCGAGGCGTACACCCCGACCAGCGCCGCCCTGGAGACGCTGGTCGTCCTGGCGCTGCAGGCCGCGCTCATCATCGCCTCGACCAGGATGACCACCCGGGTGAACAACACCGCCGTCGCCACCGAGGTGGTCGGCATCCTCGGGCTCACCGTCCTGCTGGTGGTCGTGGCGGCGCTGCGGTCGAAGGGGCACTGGTCGAACCTCGGCTCGACCGGGGTGGTGCCGCACGCGGGCTACTACGGCTGGCTCGGCCCGTTCATGCTGGCGACACTGCTCGGCGCCTACACGATCGTCGGGTTCGAGTCCGCCAGCAACCTCGCGGAGGAGACCTTCGAGCCGCACCGGACCATCCCGAAGGCGATGATCCGCGCGGTCCTGGCGTCCGGTGTGGTGGGCTTCGTGTTCCTCATCGCGCTCACCTACGCGACCAGTTCGGTGAAGGCCGCCTCGGGGAGCGCGGCACCGGTGGCGTTCATCGTCCAGGACGTGCTCGGCGGGGTGGTGCAGAAGCTCTTCCTGATCTTCGTCTGCGTCTCCATATTCGCCTGCGGCCTGGTCATCATGGTCACCAACGGCAGGCTGATCTGGTCCATGGCGCGCGACCGCCGGCTTCCCGGCTACCAGCTGTGGCGTCAGGTGCCCCGGGCCACCGGCGGCCCGTCCTGGGCGACCATCCTCGCCGCGGTCATCGGGGCGATTATCACGCTGGTGCTGCGCACCCACACCGCCGCGCTGATCACCCTGTTCACCGCGTCCACCATCATGCCGGCCCTGCTGTACGCGGCGACGGTGCTGCTCTACCTGCTGGCCGGGCGGCGGCGCCGGGGCGGCGCAGGCCACTTCTCCCTGGGCCGCTGGGAGATACCCGTCATCGCCGGCGCGCTGATCTGGCTCACCTACGAGCTCATCGTCCTGATCGGCCCCGGCGTGTTCCGCGACGCCCAGTACTACGTGCTCGGCTCGCTCGCCCTCGGCGCGCTCTTCTATCTCGGCCAGTGGCTGCTTGAGCCGGCCGCGATGCGGGCCGAGGAAGGCGCGCACGGGGCCGACGCGCTGGTGGACGGTGACCAGGCGGCGGCCAGTGTGCCGGCTGACGGTACACCAGTTGACGGGGCGCCGGCTGGCGGGGCGCCAGCGAGCGGAGCGCCGGCGGGCGGATGAACATTCTCGCCATTGACCAGGGCACGTCGGCAACGAAGGCGCTCGTCGTCGGGCCCGGCGGTGAGGTGCTCGGGTCCGGTGAGGTGCCGGTCCACCCGCGCAGCGTGCCCGGCCACGGGGTCGAGCAGGATCCGGAGGAGCTCTATGCCTCGGTGATCGGCGCCGGGTCGGCGGCCCTCGCTGCCGCCCGTGCCCCGGCGGACGCGATCGCCCTGGCCAACCAGGGCGAGACGGTGCTCGCCTGGGACCGCCGGACCGGCCGGCCGCTCACCCCGGCGATCGTCTGGCAGGACCGCCGGTCGGCGGCGATCTGCGCGCGGCTCGCCGGATCGGCCGGCCGGCTGGCCGAGATCACCGGCCTGCGCCTCGACCCGTATTTCGCCGCGCCGAAGATGACCTGGGTGCGCGAGAACCTGAGCACCGATGGCGTGGTCACCACGACCGACTCCTGGCTCCTGGCCCGGCTCGGCGCGGGTTACCTGACCGACGCCAGCACGGCGTCCCGGACGCTGCTGCTCGACCTGGACGCGGGTACGTGGTCGGCGGAGGCGTGTGCGGCGTTCGGGCTGGATCCTGACACCCTCCCCGAGGTGGCCGACTGCGCCGGGATCGTCGGCGAGACCACGGCGTTCGGCCCGCCGCTGCCGGTCGCCGGGATCGCCGTCGACCAGCAAGCGGCGCTGCTGGCCGAGGGGTGCCTTACCGCCGGGGAGGCGAAGTGCACCTACGGGACCGGCGCCTTCCTGCTGGCCACGACGGGGCAGGAGGCAGTGCGGTCGGCCGGTGGGCTGTCCACCTCCGTGGCGTGGCGGCTGGCCGGCCAGAGCACCTACTGTCTCGACGGGCAGGTCTACACGGCAGGTGCGGCGGTCCGCTGGCTGACCGAGATAGGCCTGCTGGCCCGGCCCGCCGACCTGGACGCGGTGGGCGGCTCGGTACCGGACTCGGGCGGCGTGACCTTCCTGCCCGCGCTCGCCGGGCTCGGCGCGCCGCACTGGCGCCCGGACACCCGGGGCGCCTTCCATGGGCTGGGCCTCGGCACCACCCGCGCGCACATGGTGCGCGCGGTGGCCGAGGGCATCGCCGCCTCGGTGGCGCTGCTCGCGGGCTCCGTCGCCGCGGACACCGGCGCCCCGCTGGCCGCGCTGCGGGTGGACGGCGGGCTGACCCGTTCCCGGCTGCTCATCCAGGCCCAGGCCGACCTGCTGCAGATCCCGGTCCAGGTGTGCCGCTCACCGGACGCCACGGCGCTGGGTGTCGCGGCGCTGGCCCGGCTGGCCATGGGTGACGCGGAAAGCCTGGCTGAGGCCGTGTGGCCGGTGGAGGTGGAAGCGACCGCCGAGCCCGCGATAACCCACGACCAAGCGACCCAACGGCTCCGGCAGTTTGATGCCCTCCTCCACGCGGCTGCGGCGGCGGCGGGATGACAGATCCCGGCGTCGCCGATGTGGTCATCATCGGAGCAGGGGTGGTCGGCACCGCGATCGCCCGCACCATCGCCGGCTACGAGCTGACCTGCGTGCTGGTGGACGCGGCGGGCGATGTCGGCACCGGGACCACCAAGGCGAACACCGCCATCCTGCACACCGGTTTCGACACGGTGCCGGGCAGCCTGGAGAGCCGGCTGCTGCGCCGGGGCAGCGGCCTGCTGCACGACTATGCCCGCCGGGCGGGCATCCCGGTGGAGCGGACCGGGGCCCTCGTCGTCGCGTGGACCGATGAGCAGGAGGCCGCCCTGCCGGGGATCGCGGGCAAGGCCCACCGCAACGGCTGCCTGGACGTCCGCCTGATGGCCACCGCGGACCTGTACCGGGCCGAGCCTGAGCTGGGACCCGGCGCCAGGGGCGCCGTCCAGGTGCCCGGGGAGAGCATCATCTGCCCGTGGACCACGCCGCTCGCGTACGCGACCGAGGCGCTGCGGGAGGGGGTGCGGCTGCGGCTGGGCACCCGGGTCACCGGGGTGCGCAGCGACGTGCGCGGGCACCAGGTGGCCACCACCGGCGGGGCGCTGCGCTGCCATTGGCTGATCAACGCGGCCGGCCTGGAGAGCGACCGCATCGACGCGATGCTGGGCGGCGGCGCGTTCACCATCGCACCGCGCCGCGGTGAGCTCATCGTGTTCGACAAGCTGGCCCGGCCGCTGCTGGGGTCCATCCTGCTGCCGGTCCCCACAGCGCGGACCAAGGGGGTACTCGTCGCGCCGACCGTCTACGGGAACGTGCTGCTGGGGCCGACCGCCGAGGACGTCGCCGACCGCACCGACACAGCCACCACGGCCGCCGGGCTCGCGGGCCTCCTCGCGGCGGGCGGCCAGATACTGCCCGGCCTCGCCGCCGAGGAAATCACCGCCTCCTACGCTGGCCTGCGCGCGGCCACCGAGCACCGCGACTACCAGATCCGGGTGGACGAGCAGCGCCGGTACGCCTGCGTCGCGGGTATCCGGTCCACCGGTCTGTCCGCGTCCCTGGGCATCGCCGAATACGTCGTCGGGCTCCTGGGTGAGGCTGGGCTGCCGCTGCGGGAGCGGGAGACCGCGGGGCCGCCCGCCATGCCGTACATCGGGCAGGCAGGCCTGCGGCCCTACCAGGACACGGCACGGATCGCGGCCGACCCCGACTACGGCGCGATCGTCTGCCACTGCGAGCGGGTGACCCGCGGGGAGATCCGCGACGCGCTGGCCAGCCCACTGCCGCCGGGGGATCTCGATGGCCTGCGCCGCAGGACCCGCGTGTTGAACGGCCGCTGCCAGGGCTTCTAC
>DAIRVB010000272.1:0-6361 GCA_036803065.1 Streptosporangiaceae bacterium | reverse complement strand
GCCGATATGAGATCTTGACGAGCCTCGCGGGCCGGCTGCGGGCCGCCGGCCCGCTCGACGAGGCGCTTCCCAGCCTGGCGCGGCTGCTCGGCGAGGGAACCGAGGCGCGCCAGGCTGCGGTGTGGCTGAGGTCGGGGCACGGGTTCGTGCGCGCCGCGGTATGGCCCCGCTCCCCTGCTCCGCTCGGGCGCCATTCGCTGGCCGAGCCGGCGGAACTCGGCAGGCGCGACGACATTGACGTGTTCGCCGCGGTGCACGACGGCGGCGAGATGCTCGGCGCCCTCAGCGTCGCGCTCCCGGCTGGCCGCGGTCCGGGCCCGCCGGACATCCAGCTCGTAACGGACCTCGCCAATTCCGCCGGATCCCTGCTGCGGAACACCTTGCTCACCGCCGAGCTTTCCGAGCGGCTGCGCACCGTCTCCCGGCAGACCGAGGAGCTGCACAGGTCGCGGCGCCGCCTCGTGATGGCGCGCGATATCGCGCGACGCCGACTCGTTCACGAACTCGCCGTGAGCGTGCAGACCACGCTCGACGCCATCCGCGGGGTGCTCACCGCGCTGCAGGCCAGAGTCCACGATGCGGCCGGGGACACGGAGGCCTTGGAGAAGGCCGCCAGCCACGCGCGCGCTGTCATCGGTGCGGCGCGGGCCGAGACAGACGCGCTGATCGCGCGCTTTCGCTCGGTGGTGCACGGCATCTATCCGCCCGCCCTGTCCGACTATGGACTAGCCACGGCCATCGAGAGCCTGGCCACGACTCTGCCACGGACGACGCGGATCGCGGTGCATGGGCTGCGCCGGTACCCCATAGAACTCGAGTCGACCCTCTACTTCTGTGCCGCGGTGGCACTCCGCGCTCTCGCCGCGAGCGACCACCCGGTGCCACTGCGGATCCGGCTCGCCGACACGGGGCCCAATCTCGTCCTCACCATCGTCGACGAATCACGTTCCGGCGAGATGGGCGATGACGAACGTGCGCTGCTCGACGAGATGGGCGACCACGCAGGCGCGCACGGCGGCACCGCGAACGTGACGGAAATCGACGGCAGCCTCTGGATGCAGGCCACCGTCCCGTTGCGGGTGTCCCCGATGAACCTCCCGGGGCCAGATTCGGCGGGCAACGGCTCGGCGGGCAACGGCTCGGCTGGCACCGGCAACACGGGCGAAGCGGGCCGGAGCGAGGCTGACGGCGCGGAGGCGGCGAGCGAGATCACCGCCCTCGGCCACGCCCGGGATCACGTCGGGCGGCAGTCGCGTGGCGACCGGGCGTTTTGGGCTGGCTTCGCTGTGTACTCGGCCTTGTCCGCGGCCTGGCTCGTGCTCGGGTTTGTGATCGGGATTGTCGCCAACGTCCGGGAACTTCGCCACGCGGTTGGGCGGCTCGCCCTGACCGGCCATCCGTCATGGCTCGCTGACGTGGCGGCTGGCCTGATGGCTGGGCTGCCTAAGAGTTACCCTTCGGGCGAAGTCGTGCTCGACTATGCGTTCAGCGCCATGAACATCGCCATCGCGGTGGCGCTGCTCTGGCTGGCCCGCCGTGACTGGGCGGTCCGGCTGCTTGCGGTCGGGATGGCGGGCTCGGCCGGCGCTTTCAACCTCCAGGCCCACTCCGACATAGATGCCATCCAGCGCATGGCCGGCATCGGCATCGGCTGGTGGCACTCGCTGCTGCTGCACGGCCTGGGAGGCGTCGCCTACGTATTCGCGCTGCTGCTCTTTCCCACTGGCCGCCTGCATACTGGCGGACGGTCGCGCTGGACGGGGGGCGTCCTCGCCTTCCTCGGTCTGGCCGGGGCTGTCGCCCTGCTGAGCGAGTCCACGGCGCAGTACCCGCACACGGTCAGCTTCGTCGTATTCTTCGGCCTGCTCACGCCGGTCGTCGGCATCACGGCGCAGTGGCGGCATTACGTTGACGCGGCCACCGCCGATGCGCGTCAGCAGTCTGCGATTCTGCTGCGGGCGCTCGTCCTCGCGTTCGGCGCCGCGGTACTGCTGAGTGCCGGAGGCCTGGTGATCCGCGTGGCGCAGGTGCCGGGCTTCACCGTCGACCCCCAGGCCCTGGCGTTCTGGATTTTCCGCGCCGTGTTCGCCGTCATTCCCTGCGCGCTCATGGTGGGGGTGCTGCGCTTCCGCCTGTGGGACGTGGAGCGGTTGTTCAACCGCGCCCTGGTCTACGGCCTGCTCGCGCTGGGCATCGGAGTCCTCTATGTGGCGCTCGTGGTGGGCGCCGATGTGCTGCTCGGCTTGCCGATGCGACAGAGCCCGCTGATCCAGATCGCGGCGACGGTCGCCGTCGTGCTCGTCCTGGCGCCCGCCCGGACGATGCTGTCACGCTTTGCCGACCGGCTCGCCTACGGGCAGCGTCCTGCCCCCTACCACGTGCTGGCCCGATTGTCCGAGCTCTCACAGGCCACCATGTCCGGGGTGGCGATCCTGCCGTCCCTGGCGCGCATCGTCGGCGATGGTCTTGGCGCGCGCTCATGCGAGGTCCGGATGATCCGTCCGGATGGCCGGCTGGAGATCAGATCGTGGCACGCAGGGGGCACGGGCACCGCGGCGACTGACGTCGGCGTGGCCGTCCGGCCGGGTTCCGCGCTCATTTCGGTGCCCGTCGTTCACCGCGGCGTCACGGTCGGGGAGATTCGTGTCGAGCCTCCCGCGGGCGGGCTTGCTCCCGATCAGCGGCGCCTGCTCGCGCATCTCGCTGACGGAGCGGGGCTCGTCCTGCGCAACGCGCGGCTCGCTTTCGAACTCGAGCGGCGCGTTGCCGTCATCAGCGAGCAGGCGGCCACCATTTCAGCCTCACGACGGCGCATCGCCGCGGCGCAGGCCCAGGAACGGCAGGCGCTGGAACGGAATCTCCACGATGGCGCGCAGCCTCATCTGGTCGCCGTTCGCATGTCGCTCGGCCTCGCGGCGCACCGCATTTCAGCAGGCGCGGACCCGGACAGGGCCACGGACCTGGCTGCCGTCCTCCAGGGAATCGCAGCTCGCGTGGACGACGCGAGCGCGAGCCTGTCAGAGATCGCCCGCGGGCTCTATCCGCCGAAACTCATGGAGGAAGGCCTGCGCGCCGCCCTCCAGGCGCACGTGACCGCCATGCCTGGCGAGATTGCGATGGAGTTCGGTGACGGCACAGATCGTGCGCGTTTCGATGGCGACGTCGAGGCGGCTGTCTGCTTCGCCTGCCTGGAGGCGCTGCAGAACGCGCGCAAACATGCGCCTGACGCCCAGATCAAGTTGGCCCTGGCCAGGGACGCCGACGGGCTGCGGTTCACCGTCGAGGACACTGGTCCCGGCATCGACCCGGAGACCGCACGCGGCTTCGGGTTGCAGAGCATGGACGACCGGCTGGCGGCCGTGGGTGGAATTCTCGAGTTCCGGTCCCAGCCGGGTGAGGGAACGACCGTCTCGGGCTGGGTGCCCGCGGAGCCGGTCGATGAGAGCATCGCGCCGCTTACGGCAGCCACGCCCTAGGCGCTGCGCGCATCGAGGAAGTGCAGAACCGCGGCGACACGGCTGTCAAGTTCCGGGCTCTCGCTCAGCCCGAGTTTCCGGAACACCGAGTTGATGTGCTTCTGCACCGCCCGCTCGGTCAGGAAGAGGGCGCTCCCGATCGCGGTGTTGCTTTTCCCCTGCGCCATCTGCTCGAGGACCTGCCGCTCACGCGGGCTCAGCGCCCCGACCGGTGTGTCGCCCCTTCGTTCCCGGCTGATGACCAGGGCCTCGACGAGCTGGGGATCGAGCGCTGTTCCCCCCGCCGCCACCTGGCTGAGCGCCCTGGTGAGCTCCTCGATATCCGCGATGTGGTCCTTGAGCAGGTAACCGACTCCGGTAGCGCCGCGCCGCAGCAGCTGGTACGCATACTCGGGCTCCGCGAACTGGGTGAGCAGGATGATCCCGGTGCCTGGGTAATCGGCGCGGATCTTCTGGGCGGCGTTCAGGCCCTCGACGGCATGATCCGGCGGCATCCGGATATCCGTAATCACGACGTCCGGCCGGAACTGGCTAACGGCGGCGAGCAGGCTGTCGAGATCGACGGCGCTCGCCACCAGCTCTACCTCCGGAACGGCGGAGAGCAGCGCCGCAGTGCCCTCCCTGAGCAGGTAGTTATCCTCCGCGAGCACGACACGAATCGTCACCCGCCACCCGCTTTCATCGCCAGGACCGACCGCGGAAATATTTCCAGATTAGCGGTCCCGAATGAACAGCGATACGCACCACCAGGCCGCCTCCTTGGTGCGACCTGACCTGGTGGCGTCAGCCGTTGCGGAAAGTTATTCTGAAGAGCGGCCGCTGGCGCGACAGATATTTCCGGCCGGGTCCGGGGCCGCAACGGTCGGTCAGCGGGCGCCACTCTGGTGGTCCGTTTCGGCGGTCGTTCCGGCCGGCCGCCTGGGGACCGCAATGGGTCTTACCGCGCCCGCGTCGGCCAGGATGTGCTTATGGAGGGCCCGTAGCTGCGCGCCCGGTTCGAGGCCGAGCTCACTGATCATGATCCGCCGCCCCTCCCGGTAGAGGTTCAGCGCCTCGGCCCGGCAGCCCAGCCGGTACAGCGCGATCATCAGCAGAGCCCGCAGCCGCTCGCGGAGCGGCAACCGGAAGAGCCACGGCGGCAACTCGGCGGCCACGGCGCCGCAGCGGTTGATGGACAGGTCCGCCTCGGCCTTGGCCTCGACGGCGAGCACGCGGCGCTCCTCAAGCGGCGCTGCTGCCGCTCTGATCACCGGCGACGTGACATCCGCGAACGGCGGCCCGCGCCAGAGGGCGAGCGCGCTGGCGAACAGCTCCGACCCGACGGCCGGGTGACCGGACTCATGGGTTGATCTGGCCCGTTTCATGATGGAGTCAAACTCGGCGAGGTCGATATCGGCACCGTCGCTGGACAGCATGTACCCGGACCCGGATGTCACCAGCGGTCCGCGCTCGTCCCGCACGGGCTGCCCGATGGCCTGGCGCAAGGCCGAGACGTGGGCCTGAAGCTTGGTGCGGGCAGTCGCTGGGGGCACGCCGTTCCACAGAATGCCGATGAGCCGGCCGGTGGGCACGACCTCGCCGTACTCAACCGCCAGGGCGGCCAGCAGTGTCCGCTCACGCTCCGCCAGGTGGACCACCTTGTCGTCGCGGGTCACCTCGACCAGCCCCAACACGTTGATGCGCATTCGGCCACTCCCCGCGTATGCATGGACGTGCCACATAAACAAAGGTAGCTGCCCGCTCAGGCCGACCGGTACTACAGTCCGGGTTTTTCTTTCCCCGGCCAGCCGGCCGATGCTGATCTTGCTGGCTAGGCTGCGGCGGCCCCGCAAACCTTACAAGTTGCTCACATATTCGGCGAGTAAATGGTGCGCGGCGTCCACTGCGGGGGCGGCCGGGCCGTAGGCACAACTGGCACTTTCGCTTCACTTACGCTCGGCTATCGATCGTTTGGTCAAGCGATTCAGGAATGGCATCGTTTACAGCCAAAGGGGCATTTCTGCGGAGCAATCGTGTTTCGCAAGGCCGTGGCCCCCGCACAGTTGCCGGTCACAAGGAGACGCCAATCATGAGCAACAAGACAAAGGCTGCGGGCACGAGAAGGCGGCACGCCCCGCAGCATCGCAGGGAACCGTCGTGGACGGTGAGTGACCTGGCCGCAATGCCGGGCGGGCTGGGCGCGAAGATCGTCGTCGCTGGGATGGCTGGTGCGACGCTGGCCCTCCCAGCCACGTCGGCATTCGCCTCGCCCTCGTCGATCGTCACCAAGCCCAGCTCGACCATGTTCACCTTCAGTAAGGCAGCCGGCCAGCCAGGTGCGTTTCGCACGCACGCCGACGCGCCGGCCGGTCTGAGGGCTCGGTCGAATGGCCACGTCTCGCCACCACGACAGGCCACCCAGCACCAGGCCACTTACCTGCGGGCCACGAAGGACCGGGCAACCGAGCAGTGGGCCGCCGAGCATCATCAGTCGCAGCAGACGCGTCACTGGCCGGTCCAGCCCACAGCAGGGCAGGCCGGCACTACCGGCGCCACGGGTTCGGCCGCCGGCACTACGGGCTCAACCACCGGCACCACCGGGAGCATGCAGCCGGGCCAGACTCCCGCGCCCTCGGGCTCGGCACCTTCGGCGTCACAGGGCCCCGGCCTCTTGCTGGAGGCCAACGGCACCTTCGTGCCCCTGCCCCTGTCGAGCACCAACGTCTACGCAATTCCCGCGGGAAGCCTGATCATTACGTCCGATGGCAACCTCGTCAGCCCGCCCGCCGGCACTTACGTCACGCCCTATGGCCTGATAACTGTTACCCAGGCTCCCGGTGGCGGCGCGCCTTCTGCTGGCACGACCGCCGGCACGATCGGCACGACCACCGGCACGCCGACTGGCG
>DAIRVB010000271.1:0-6379 GCA_036803065.1 Streptosporangiaceae bacterium | reverse complement strand
AGGCTGGCCCGTCTGGGGAGGCTGGCCCGTCTGGGGAGGCTGGCCCGTCTGGGGAAACTGGCCCGTCTGGGGAAACTGATCAGGCTGGGGAAACCAGGGCTGTGCCGGTGCGGGCGGCCCGGCCTCCGGCTCATCGTCTCCCGGCGTCCCCGGCGACGGAATGTCTGTCATGACTCTCCTTCACGGCATGCTGCTGCATTCTTCACGGCATGCTGCGGGTCCGTCACGGCGTGCCGCCGTGGGAGTGCTCGCCGTTAGCCGGGCCAGCCCCCCGTGTCCCGATGGCGCCCATACTCGCACGAAGCGGAGGCGCCATGAAGCGCGGCGCCAGAACGAAGTATGGCGATCGGTGCGATTGGGATCCCGGCTCGAGGCGAGGCCGAGCCGCGTCCGGCCGGCCGGACGCCGGGCATGTCGCCGGCGGCGCACACTCGGACCATGGATGTTCCCGTGCTGCGCTGGCTCGACCCACCGGAGGGGCCCGCGATCGCCCTGCTCGACCAGACCAGGCTGCCCGCCGAGGAGGCCATCGTCATCTGCCGCGACGTCGCGGCACTGGAGGATGCGATCCGCCGCCTGGTGGTTCGCGGGGCACCCATCCTCGGGGTGGCAGGCGCGTTCGGCGTGGCTCTGGCCGCCGCCCGTGGTGACGACGTGGCCGCGGCGGCCGAGGCCATCGGCAGTGCCCGGCCGACGGCGGTGAACCTGGCCTGGGGCGCCCGCCGGGTGCTGGCTGCTTACCAGCGGTGCTTGGCAGCTGGCCCGGAAAGATCCCACCATCCACAACGGATCGCCGCACAAGCTGCCCTCGACGAGGCCCGGGCCATCGCCGAGCAGGATGCCGCGGCGAGCGCCGCGATGGCCGCGTACGGGCTCCCCCTGCTGCCGCTACGGGGCGCCCGGATCCTCACCCACTGCAACAGCGGCGCGCTGGTGTCGGCGGGGGAGGGCACCGCGTTCGCGGTGATTCTCGCCGCGCACCGGGCCGGACGCCTGGCCCGGCTCTGGGTAGATGAGACCAGGCCGCTGCTGCAAGGTGCGAGACTGACCGCGTACGAGGCCAGGCGGGCCGGGATGGACTACGCGGTCCTGCCGGACGCGGCGGCCGCGTCGCTGTTCGCGGCCGGGGAGGTGGACATCGTAATGACCGGGGCGGACCGGATCGCTGCGGACGGCAGTGTCGCCAACAAGATCGGCACCTACGGACTTGCCGTGCTGGCCCGCCAGCACGATGTGCCATTCGTGGTGGTGGCGCCGGTGTCCACGATCGATTTCGATACCCCGGATGGCAGTGCGATCGTGCTGGAGCACCGCGCCGCCCGCGAGGTCACATTCCTGGCTGGCCAGGCGATCGCGCCCCTGGGGAGCGCAGCGTACAACCCCGCGTTCGATGTGACGCCGGCGGCCTTCATCACTGCCCTGGTGACCGAACGAGGCGTCGCGCAGCCGGTCACTGCGGGTAACCTACGTGTTCTGGATACCCGACCAGGTGCGCGAGTTAGTGCCCTTACCGAGAGTTCCATGGAACGATGAGGCTCATGAAAGGTCGCGTGCTTGTTGTCGATGACGACGCTGCTCTCTCAGAGATGCTCGGCATCATGCTCCGTGGTGAGGGATTCGAGCCTACGTTCGTCGCGGACGGTGACAAGGCTCTTGAGGCGTTCCGGGACACGCACCCGGACCTTGTCCTGCTTGATCTGATGCTTCCTGGCGTGGACGGCATCGATGTCTGCCGGCAGATCCGCACCGAGTCCGGAGTGCCGATCGTCATGCTGACGGCTAAGACCGACACCGTGGATGTGGTGCTGGGGCTCGAGTCGGGCGCCGACGATTACATCGTCAAGCCATTCAAATCAAAGGAACTGATCGCGCGCGTCCGGGCCAGGCTGCGCCGGACCGACGACCCGGCGCCCGAGATGCTGCAGATCGTGGACGTCTTCATCGACGTCGCCGGGCATTCGGTAAAGCGGAACGACCGGCCGGTCAGCCTCACGCCGCTGGAGTTCGACTTGCTGGTGGCGCTGGCCCGCAAGCAGCGCCAGGTGTTCACCCGCGAGGTGCTGCTGGAGCAGGTCTGGGGTTACCGGCACGCGGCCGACACGCGTTTGGTCAACGTCCATGTGCAGCGGCTGCGAGCCAAGATCGAGAAGGATCCGGAGCACCCTGAGATTGTGGTCACGGTGCGCGGCGTGGGGTACAAGGCAGGCCCGGCCTGAGTGCCCGGGGCCGGCCCTGGGCTTGAGATGGGAGCGGCTGGGCACGATTCGTTGGGTAAGGAAGTGCTCGTTGGCAGGATCTGTAACACAGAGTCTGTAACACAGAGAGGCTTGTTCGGTAGGGAAAGGTTATGGAGGGGGCAGCGAGCGCTAGCGAGGCCCGGGGCAGCGAGCGCGTGGGCGCGCTGACTGCGTCTGCTTCGCTTGCCGTAGGCACACAGCCTCGGACCCCCGTGTCTGGAGCGCCCGCGTCCGGGGCGGCCCGGACTGGCCGTCCCGCCGCTTACCCACCGCGGGCTGCCCTGCTGATCCGGCGGGTGGCGAGGCGGCTGCCACCCCGGACACGACGTGTGCTCCTGATGATCTACCGGCGGGGCAAGGCGCTGGCCGGGCAGTTCCGCCGACGTTGGCACCGGTCACTGCAGTTGCGGGTGATCGCGACGACCCTGATGATTTCAGTTGTCGTGGTGGCGGCGCTCGGGTTCTTCCTGATGCAGCAGATCACCACGGGGCTGCTGAACAACGAGCGGACATCGGCATCCACCCAGATCGCGGAGGGCCTGAGGGCCGCGAAGGGCGAGGTCGGCCTGGAGGGGGCGGCCGGCAATTCGCCGAAGGCTCTCATTTCCCTCACCACCAAACTGCAGGCGCTGAGCGGCCCGGGCAACCGCTTTTACGTAGTGATCAAGATTGCCAGTAACTCCAGTCTCGGCGGGACCGACGGCAACCGGAACCTGAACCCGGCGAGCCTCCCGCAGCGTCTGGTGACCAAGGTGACCCACGAGCAGCAGAGCGGCCGGACCGACCGCCTGTGGTCTACGCCAACCAGGCTGACGTACTTCAAAGGCAGCCAACCAGGACCGGGGCTGGCGATCGGCGGGGTGATCACCACCCGGGATCAGCTGTACTACCTGTTCCCGCTCGATCAGCTGCAGCAGCCCATGCAACTCGTGCAGCGTGCCTTGCTGGTCGGCGGCCTGGTCCTGGTCGTCCTACTGGCCGCGATCGTCTCGCTGGTAACGCGCTGGGTGGTGGTCCCCATCAGGGACGCGGCGCAGGCGGCCCAACGGCTGTCGGCCGGGCGACTCGATGAGCGGATGCCGGTGCGCGGAACCGATGACCTGGCCGCCCTGGCCAGGTCGTTCAACGAGATGGCGGCCAGCCTGCAGGAGAAGCTCCGGGAACTGGAGGAGCTGTCCCAGGTGCAGCGGCAGTTTGTCTCGGACGTCTCGCACGAGCTGCGCACCCCGCTGACGACGATCAGGATTGCCGCGGACATCCTGTTCGAGACGCGGGAGCAGTTGGAGGCGTCGGCGGGCCGCTCGGCGGAGTTGCTGCAGAGCCAGCTGGAGCGCTTCGAGTCGCTGCTCGGGGACCTGCTGGAGATCAGCAGGTACGACGCGAACGCAGCCACGCTCGATGCGGAGTCCGCGGACGTCTGCGACCTCGTCCGGCGCGCGGCTGCGGACGCGGAGCAACTGGCGGCCCGGCGCGGAACCCGGATCGATTTCCGGCTGCCCCCGGAACCGTGCGTCGCCGAGGTGGACCGGCGCCGGGTGGAGCGCATCCTGCGGAATCTGCTGGACAACGCCGTCGAGCACGGCGAGGGGCGCGACGTGGTGGTCACCGTGGCCGGCGACCGCGACGCGGTGGCGGTAGCGGTACGGGATCACGGCGTCGGCTTCGGGCCCGCTGAGGCGCGGATGGTGTTCGACAGGTTCTGGCGTGCCGACCCGGCGCGGGCGCGCACGACCGGCGGAACGGGGCTGGGGCTGGCCATCGCGCTCGAGGATGCCCGCCTGCATCGCGGCTGGCTGCAGGCATGGGGGGAGCGCGGCAGGGGCTCGGTTTTCCGGTTGACCGTGCCTCGCGCGGCCGGCCAGGAACTGGCTGGGTCGCCGCTGCCGCTCCGCCCCGACGAGGCCGAGGCCGAGGCTGGCTTTGCCGGTCCAGACACCGGCGGCATAACGATCCCAGCGACCGGGAACGGGTCTGGAGTGGGGCCTGCGGCCGATCTGGGGACTGGGGCTGCTCTGGCGACCGGGGCTGCCATGGGGACGGCGGCCGCGAGGGGGACCGGGGCTGCCGTGGGGCCTGCGGCCGAGATGCGGACCGAGACCGAGACCGGGACGGGTGCGGGTGCGAGTGGCTGAAGTCCGGCTCGGGGCCCGCGCTCCGCTGCGTATCCCGTGGGCGGTGGCCGGGGCGCTGGCTATCGCCCTGGTGGCTGGCTGCGCGGCAATCCCGGAAAGTGGAGTTGTGCAGCCCGCTGCCGGTCCGCCGGGTCCAGGCAGCGGAGCCGGCAGTGGCCAGGGCTGCTGTGGCCTGATCATGCGGGCGCCGCAGCCTGGCTGGGATTCACAGCAGATCGTCAGCAACTTCCTGATCGCCAGTGGCACCTTCGCCAACGACCACGCGTACGCGCGGGAATACCTCACCGCGGCGGCGAGTAAGGGCTGGCATCCAGGGTCGGCGGTGACCGTCATCAAGCAGCCGCCCGTCGTCACGGTTTCCCGTGGCCTCTTCGGGTCGCAGAGCACGGCGGTCATCCAGATAGAGGCGCAAGAAGTGGCCACGCTGAGCGGCAGCGGTCAGTACACTCCCGCGCCCGGTGGGCAGGAGCGGTTGACTCGGCAGTTCGGCCTGCAGTTGGTCAACCACCGGTGGCTTATCGCCAGCCTGCCGTCGGGCGGCGCAGGCTCGTTCGCTAATGAGCTGCTGCTCACCAAGGACCTGTTCCAGCTGGCCTATGAGCCGCGGAACTTGTACTACTTCGATTCCTCGGGCCAGGTGCTGGTCCCTGATCCGGTATTCGTGCCAGTCGACTCGTCCGATCCTGGCACGGGGCTGGTGAAGGCGCTGCTGGGCAGCCCGGCCGGATGGCTGGAGGGCGCGGCGTTCTCGGCGTTCCCGCGGCACGCCCGCCTGCTACGGCCGGTTCAGATTTCCCCGGCTGGCAAGATCGCCACCGTCGATCTCAGCCTGCCCCGGGGGGCCGCTACCCGGTCCGGCCTCGGGGCCATGGCGGCCCAGCTCGTGTGGACGCTCACCGGCTCCTCCTACAGTCCGGCGCCCGCTCAGGCGGTACAACTGGAGGTAAACGGGCGGCCCAGCTCGCCGGCCGGAGCCAGCATCCCTGTCCAGGATCGCGGCAACTACCCGCAGAAGGTTCTTGGCTCACCGGGCCACGAGAATTTGTACTTCCTGGCCGCGAACGGTGCCGCACGGGAATTGCGGGGGTCAGCCCCGGTGAGCGCCGTGCTGCCCGGACAGGCCGGGACCGGCCAGATCCCGTTGCGTCTCTTGGCCGTCTCACCCGATGAGCACTACCTCGCCGGGATCGCGGGCCCGTCGAACACGGTCTACATCAGTGACCTGGTGGCCGCGGCGCAGGACCACCCCAAGCCGCCCGGGGGCAACCTAGTTGCCCGGCTCACGGGAAGCAGCCTCACCGCTCTCAGCTGGGACCGCCGAGACGAGCTGTGGGTCGCAGGGAAGAGCGGCGGACTGTCCGGGGTGTGGGTTGTATCGCCAGGCAACGCCTCGCCGATCCAGGTGAGCCTGCCGCCGGGGACAGGCCCGGTCACGGCACTGCGGGTGGCGCCCGACGGCGTACGGGTCGCCATGATCGCTGACACCGGCACTGGCGCGCGGTTGCTGCTTGGGGCCATGATCCGCGGCAGCGGCCAGCTGTCGATCCTGCAGACTGTGGCCGTCGGCGCGGACGTCTCGACCCCATCGGCCCTGACCTGGTATGACACTGATCACTTGCTGGTTGTGGCGCAGACAGCCGCCGGACCAGGGCTCGAGGAGGTTCCCGTTGACGGCGACCGTTCCACCGCCATGGGAGTGGAGCCCAGCATGATCTCGATCACCGCCGCGGGAACCACCAACGCCCTCTTCGCCGGCCTGCAGACCAACCCCAGCCACCTGGCCAAGTCGATCGGCGTCAGCGAGCTGTGGAACTTCTTCGTTTCCGGCAGCAGCGCTACCTATCCAGGCTGAGCCGGAGCGCGACAGGGGTCAAGCGGCGGCACCACGCGCCTGCATCCCAGCACCGTCCCGTGCCTTCCATGATCACGGAGGATCCGCGCCAAATAGAGCCGCGGATCCTCCGTGATCATGGAGTCGTGCCGCTTCCGGACCTGTCTGTAGCGATGTAA
>DAIRVB010000270.1:0-6421 GCA_036803065.1 Streptosporangiaceae bacterium | reverse complement strand
GACGTGACCGCGCTGGACAGCGGCGGCGGCACTCACTGGTCATCCGCTGCCGCCGAGGGCATCGAGGAGACCGCGGTGCAGGATCTGCTCAGCCCGCCGGCCGGCCCCGGTCACCTGGTCAGCGCGCTCGGTGATATCGGCGGGTTCTACCACGACACGCTGACCGCGTCGCCCGCCGAGGGCATGAGCAGCAACCCGATCCTTGGCACCGGCACCTCCCTGGCCGAGGCCGGCCTCGTCCCCGCGGACGTGGTCCGCGTCGGCTGGTCAGGTGGCGCCTGGTCATCTGACGGCGGGCAGACCTGGTCTCCGATGACGCTGCCGGCCGGCGAGCCGGACGGCGCCGGGGTCACGGCGGTGTCCGCCGACGGCAAGACGGTGCTGTGGGCGCCGGAGCACTACTCCTGGGCGCCCGAGCCCGGCACCCCCGTCTACAGCACCGACCATGGGCAGACATGGGCCGACGTGTCCGGCCTGCCTGCCGGCGACATGCCGGTGGCCGACCCTGCGGATGCCGGGGTGTTCTACGCTTTCGACCCCACCACCGGGAACGTGCTGAAATCAGCCGACGGCGGCGTGAGCTTCGCCCCGGTGGCGACCGGGCTCCCGGCTGGTGTGGGCGCAGAGGAGACCAGCAGCCTCCCGCAGTTGCACACCGTGCCGGGCCGGGCCGGCGACTTGTGGCTGACCAGCGGCTCCGGAGTGCTTTACCACTCGGTGGATGGCGGGATGACTTTCCGCCCCGTAGCCAGCGTGGCGACGGTCGCGACCCTCGGATTCGGCCAGGCCGCACCCGGCGCCAGCTACCCGGCCGTCTACCTAGCCGGAATCGTGGGCGGCGTACAGGGAATCTTCCGGTCCGTCAACGAGGGCGCGACCTGGACCCGCATCAACGACGGCCAGCACCAGTACGGCTGGATCGGCCAGACCATCACTGGCGACCCGCGCGTTTTCGGCCGCGTCTACCTCGGCACCAATGGCCGCGGCATCCTGCGGGGCGACCCCGCGGAGCGCGGGCAGTGAAACGGCGGGCACTACGGCCGCTTCTCATGGGCCGCTTTCCCCGGGCCGCCGCCCGGTGGCCCCGCATCTCACGGTGCGGGCGGGTGGACACCTCCTCAGCTGCCCGCCCGCACCGTGCCACGGCCCGCCGGAGGTCGTGGTGAAGCGCTTCGAGGTCTGCGCGGCCCGGCCGTCCAGGAAATGCCGGGGCGGCCAAGGAACGCCGCGGCGCAATGGCATGCTGACGGCTCCGGTGAGCCGTCGCCGAGGCCTGCGCTACCTGCGGCAAAGGCTTAGGAATCACAGATTGAGCGATGATATCGTGGACTTCTTGGGGCCTGCAGCAGACGTGATGGCGCATGTCGAAGCGCTTCGACCGTGCGAAGCCGATCGCCGGTGCACACCGCGTGATGCTGCCGGGAGGCAGCAATCAGGAGGGACCATCATGGCGACGCTCGCTGACGTGGCCCGCCACGCTGGTGTCGCGGCCAGCACCGTCTCCTATGTCCTCAGTGGGAAGCGGACGGTCTCCGCCAGCACGCGGCGAAGAGTCGAGCGCAGCATTGAGCTGCTGAACTATCACCCGCACGCGGGCGCCCAGGCCCTGGCCAGCAGCCGCTCCAACATCGTCGCCCTCGTGGTGCCGCTGCGCAGCGATCTATACCTGCCGGTGATGATGGAGATCGCCATCGCGGTCACCACCACGGCCCGCAGGTTCGGGCATGACGTGCTGCTGCTCACGAACGACGAGGGCGCTGAGGGGATCCGCCGGGTCGCGGTCAGCGCCCGGGCCGATGCCATGATCGTCATGGACGTGAGCATGGAGGATGAGCGCATTCCCATGCTCATCGACGTCGGCATCCCGGCCGTGATGATCGGGATTCCGTCCGACACCAGAGGGCTTACCTGCATCGACCTGGACTTCGCCGCGGCCGGGGAACTGTGTGTCGAGCATCTCACCGGCCTCGGCCACCGCGAGCTGGCCTTCATCGGCGAGGCCGAGGCCGTCTACCAGCGGCACAGCGGCTTCGCCGAGAGGACACTGCGGGGAATCCAGGACGGCGCGGCACGGCGGGGCATCCGGCTGGTGCACCGTCCGTGCGAGGGCAGTCACGAGGCGGCAGCCGGCGCAGTGACCCGCATCCTTGAGGAACGCCCCGGCACGACGGGCCTGATCGTCCAGAACGAGGGCATCATCCCGGCCGTGCTGAGCGTGCTGCGGACCACCGGGCGGACGGTCCCCGAGGACGTCTCGATCGTCGCGCTCTGCCCGGACCAGGTCGCGGAGCAGACCTCACCGCATCTCAGCTCGGTCACCATCCCGGCCGAGGAGATGGGCCGGCGGGCGGTCGAGCTCGTCATGCAGCGGCTGGACAACGGCAGGGTGGGCGAGGTGGTCCTGCTTCCCCCGGTCCTCACCACCCGTGCGAGCAGCGCGCGCGCACCGTTGGGCCGCTGAGCGCCGGTGCCCGGCCCGCGACCCGACCTCCACGTAGTGTTCCTGTCCCTTCATGACACATCGGCCTGCGAGGAGAGCTGACCGTGAGCCACTACCGCGAGCGTGGCAACGCCCTCGAATGGAGCGCCCAGCAGGAGACGCTGCGCATCGAGCCCTGGGGACCGGACGCGATCAGGGTCAGGGCGACGATCGGCCCGGTGCGGGAGGAGTTGCCTGGCGCGCTCACCGACGCGCCGGACTCGCCGGACGCCCGGATCAAGATCGAGAATGGCTCGGCCTCGCTCTTCAACGGGGCGATCACGGCGGAGGTCGTGCAGGACCCTGAGGCCACCCAATACCAGGCGAGACTGCGCTTTCTCCGCACGGAGACCGGCGAGGAACTGCTCGCCGAGAAGCCGCTGCATTTCTGGTGGCCGGGTCCGCGGCTGTTCACCCCGAGCGGCAACGGATACCACCGGCTGGAGCAGCGCTTCCACGCCTATCCCGGGGAGCGCATCTACGGGCTGGGCCAGCACACGCACGGGCTGCTGGACCAGAAGGGCGCCGTGCTCGACCTGGTGCAGCGCAACGCGGAAGTCAGCATCCCGTTCCTGCTGTCCAGCCGCGGATATGGCCTGCTATGGAACAATCCGGCGATCGGCCGGGTGGAACTAGCCGCCACCGGGACCCGCTGGGTCAGCGACAGCGCACGCCAGATCGACTACTGGATCACCGCCGGCCAGCCCGCCGACATCCTGCGCCGCTACGCGGACGTGACCGGCCACGCCCCCATGCTCCCCGACTGGGCGTCCGGCTTCTGGCAGTGCAAGCTGCGCTACCGCACCCAGGCCGAGCTGCTCGAGGTAGCCCGCGAGTACGCCCGGCGTGGCCTGCCGCTGTCGGTCATCGTGTGCGACTACTTCCACTGGACCCAGCTGGGTGACTGGAAGTTCGACCTGACGGAATGGCCCGATCCAGCAGCGATGGTCGCTGAACTGGACTCCCTCGGCGTCAAGCTGGCGGTCTCCGTCTGGCCGTCGGTGAGCCCGCTGAGCGAGAACTACGCCGAGATGGTCGAGCGCGGCCTGATGATCGGGACCGAGTACGGGCCGCTGGCCCACGCGAACTGGCCGGACAAGGGCCTGGCCACGGACGTGGGTGTCGCCTTCTACGACGCCACCAACCCCGAAGCACGGGCGTTCTTCTGGCGCAAGATCCGGGACAACTACCTGCGGCCGTACGGAATCGCCGCCTGGTGGCTCGACGCCTGCGAGCCGGAGCTACGGCCGGGGTTCCAGGAGAACCTGCGGTATCACGCGGGGCCAGGTCTCGAAATCGGCAACATCTACCCCCAGCAGCACGCCCGGGCGGTCCATGAGGGCATGCTCGCGGAGGGCAGGACCGAGGTACTCAGCCTGGTCCGGTCGGCATGGGCGGGCAGCCAGCGCTACGGCGCGGTCCTGTGGTCCGGTGACATCGCCGCCGATTTCGCCAGCCTGCGCGGGCAGCTCAGGGCCGGCCTGAATGTCGCGGTGAGCGGGCTGCCGTGGTGGACGACCGATATCGGCGGCTTCCACGGCGGCGACCCCGCCGACCCGGAGTTCCGCGAGCTGATCGTCCGCTGGTTCCAGTACGGCGTGTTCTGCCCGCTGCTGCGGCTGCACGGTTTCCGTGAGCCGCGGATGCCGTTCGGCATCGATCAGACCGGCGGACCGAACGAGGTGTGGTCGTTCGGGGACGACGCCTACGCCTGCCTCCGCGACCTGCTGTTCCTGCGAGAGCGGCTGCGGCCGTACATCATGGAGCAGATGCGGGCCTGCCACGCTGACGGCCTGCCGCCGATGCGGCCGCTCTTCGTTGACTTTCCTGACGATCCGGGCGCCTGGCAGGTCGACGACGCGTTCCTGTTCGGTCCTGATCTCCTGGTCGCACCCGTGACCCAGTACGGTGCCCGCGAACGGCCGGTCTACCTCCCTGCCGGGAGCCGCTGGACGAACGCCTGGACCGGCGAGGAAACCGCGGGCGGCCAGGCAGTGGCGGTGGCGGCGCCGCTGGAGCGGATCCCCCTTTTCCTCCGTGACGGCGCCGACCTGCCCATCCGCCCACCGGCTGGAGAGCCCCGGCAGAGCTAGGGCGTGTCTCGCCCTAATACCGGCACCGGGAGCCGGCGGTACGTTGTGGCACATGCCTGATCCTGTGTTCCTCATCACCGGAGCGTCGGGCGGTATCGGCACGGCCACCGCCCGAGCCGCTGCGGCGGCCGGGTACCGGCTCGTGCTGACCGGGCGCCGTCGCGACAGGCTCGACAGGCTCGCCGCGGAACTGGGCCGCCCAGACCGGGCACTGGCCGTCGCCTGTGATGTCTCCGACTGGGATCAGCTACAGGACCTGCGCGACCGCGCGCTCGACGCGTTCGGCCGCCTCGACGTCGCCTTCGCGAACGCCGGGGTATCCGGGGCCACCTCATTCACCGGCAGCGGGGGCGTGCCGCCTGGCGAGTGGCGCGAGATGGTTGGCGCGAACGTGCTGGGAACCGCGCTCACCGCACGTGCCGTGCTCCCGGCGCTCGCCACGGTCCCCGGTCATCTCGTGCTCACCGGGTCCGTGGCCGGCCGCGTGCTCCGGCCCGGCAGCCTGTATTCCGCCACCAAGTGGGCTGTGACCGCGCTGGCCGCGTCGATCAGGGCCGAGTGCGTGGGGTCCGGGATCCGGGTCACGTTGATCCAGCCCGGGCTGACCGACATCGGGCAGCTCGGCGATGACCGCCGCGCCGACCCGAAACTGGCGGCGGCCGACGTCGCCCGCGCTGTCATGTACGCGGTCAGCCAGCCCGCCGGCGTGGATGTCAGCGAGATCGTGATCCGCCCGGTCGGGCAGGATCCCTTCCGGTGACCACGGGACATGCCCCAGCGACGGGAGCGGGCGGCCGGGGCCCGCGCTACTGCAGGTAGCCCTCGACCTCGGACGGGGGGCGGACGGCCGCCTGCGACGGGTCCTCGCCGAAGTCGCGCCGCGCCCGGCGCTGCCGCAGCAGGTCCCAGCACTGGTCAAGCGACTCTTCGACCGACCGCAGCCTGGCCCGTTCCTCGGCACTGGGCAGCTCCCCCGCCGCGACCTTGCTCCGCAACTCGTGCTCGGTCTCGATCAGCTCGTCAATGTGGCCCAGGATCTCCTTGTCATCCATGCCCCCACCGTAGAGCCCCGGATGGACCGGAGCGACCAGGCGGGCCCCAGGACGGCACACTGGCATCATGCAGACCGGGCCAGGGCAGGCCTCGCCGCGGTCGGCCAATGCAGGGCGGACCAGGCGGGCGCGCCTTTCCCGGTACGACGTGATCGTTGCCGGTGGCGGCCACAACGGCCTCGCCGCGGCGGCCTACCTGGCGCAGGCGGGCAAGTCCGTGCTCGTCCTGGAACGGCTTCGGCACACCGGGGGGCTCGCCGTGTCGGCGGCCGCGTTCCCCGGTGTGCCCGCGCGGGTGTCCCGCTACTCCTACCTGGTGAGCCTGCTGCCCTCGGCCATCGCGCGGGACCTGGGACTGCGGGTGGAGTTGCGGCAGCGGCGGATCGGCTCCTACACCCCGGCGGGCGGAACCGGCCTGCTGGTGGACACCGCGGACGACGCCCGCACGGCCGCCTCATTCGCCGCGGTGACCGGCAGCGAGGCAGACTGGAAGTCATGGCAGCGGTTCTACGCCGGAACGCTGGCCCTCGCTGGGCGGCTGTTCCCGACCATGACCGAGCCGCTCCGCTCGCGCGCCGGGATGCGGGCACTGGCCGGTGACGACGCGATCTGGGAGGCGCTGGTCACCCACCCGGTCGGCGCCGCGCTCGAGCAGCGATTCGTGGATGACACCGTGCGGGGAGTCGTCGCGACCGACGCGCTGATCGGCACCTTCGCCCGGGTCGGCGAGCTGAGCCTGGTGCAGAACCGGTGCTTCCTGTACCACGTGATCGGCAACGGGACCGGCGCCTGGAACG
>DAIRVB010000269.1:0-6431 GCA_036803065.1 Streptosporangiaceae bacterium | reverse complement strand
GCCAGCAGGCGGCGGGCAAGGGGATCATCACCCGGGGCTGTTACGACGTGCAGGGGCTGCGCGCCGACGCGGACTACATGTTCTGGTGGGTCGCGCCGACTGCTGACGACCTGCAGGAGCAGTACGCCCGGTTCCGCCGGACCGGTGTGGGCCGGGCCAGCGAGCCGGTCTGGTCGGCGATGGCCCTGCACCGCCCGGCCGAGTTCAACAAGGGGCACGTTCCCGCGTTCCTGGCCGACGAGGAACCGCGGGCCTGGGTCTCCGTCTACCCGTTCGTCCGCTCGTACGAGTGGTACCTGCTGGATCCGGCCGAGCGCCGCACTCTGCTGGCGGAGCACGGGATGATGGCGCGGGATTACCCCGACGTCCGCGCCAACACAGTTTCCTGTTTCGCGCTGAACGACTACGAGTGGATGCTCGCCTTCGAAGCAGACGAACTGCACCGGATCGTGGACCTGATGCGCCACCTGCGCGGCGCCCGGGCCCGGCTGCACACCCGGGTCGAGATCCCCTTCTACACGGGCCGGCGCAAGCCGGTCCGGGAACTCATCGCCGCTCTCCCATAAGAGAACCACGGGCATTGAGACGACCACGGGCATGAGACACCCGCGGGCATGAGACACCTGCGGGTTACTCGGACACGGGTTCCAGGGTGAGCGAAACCGAGTTGATGCACCAGCGCTGGTCGGTCGGCACCTCGTAGCCCTCGCCCTGGAAAACATGCCCGAGGTGGGAGTCGCAGCTGGCGCACCGGACCTCGGTCCGTACCCCGCCGAGCGAGCGGTCTTCGAGCAGCACGACAGCGTCGTCACTGGTCGGCTGGTAAAAGCTGGGCCACCCGCAATGCGAATCGAACTTTTCCGCTGACCGGAAGAGTTCCGCTCCGCAGGCGCGGCACCGGTACACGCCCTCGGTCTTCGTCTCGGTGTACTCGCCTTGCCACGGCGCCTCGGTGCCCGCCTCGCGTAGCACCCGGTACTCCTCCGGGGTGAGTTGCTGGCGCCATTCCGCGTCTGTCCGCTGGACCTTCTCCATGCCGGTGAGACTACCCGGCCCGGTTACCGCTAGCCTCTACTGGCGAGATCATGGAGGCAGTCGACACATGCAGTGGCTGAACGAACCTGCCAGCTGGCAGCGGACCGACGACGTTCTGCAAGTGAACGCCGACCCGGGCACCGACTTCTGGCGGGTGACCGGCTACGGGTACATCCGGGACAGCGGCCACGTCTACGGCGAGGTGCTGGCGGGCGACCTGGACGTGGCTGTGCGCGTGCGCGGCAACTACGCCACCCAGTACGACCAGGCCGGCATCATGCTCCGGGCGGACGAGCGCACCTGGCTGAAGACCGGGGTGGAATTCTTCGAAGGCCGCCCCCGGCTGAGCACGGTGCTGACGCTCGGCCTGTCCAGCTGGGCGGTGGCTGACCTGCCGGAGGGCACCGACGAGATCTCGCTGCGGGCGTCCCGCCGCAACGACGCCGTCGAGATCCGCTACAGCACCGACGGCGGCACACCGGAACTGGCCGCGCTCGTATTCCTGCCGCCGGACAGGGAACTCCTGACCGGCGTCATGTGCGCGGCCCCCGACGGCCCCGGTTTCAGCGTGTCCTTTCACGAACTGCGCATCGCGGCACGCGACTGAGCGCCCCGCGGTTGATCACACCGGCCCGGGCGTCACAGGGTGACCTGGTGCACCGGCACCTGGCTGGCGGATGGGTGGATCACGACCTGCTCCACCTTGCCCGCCGCCTGCACGTCGCGCAGCACCGCCCGGACGGCGGCGATGTCATCCTCCCCGGCCGACACGACCAGCTTGCGGACCGGGGCCCGCATGGACAGCCGCGCGGCCGATTTGGCCCCCCGCACCGCGCCGATCGCGGCCGAGGCGGCATCGAGCAGCCGCGGGTCCGCGCCGTCCGCCACGGCGCTCAGCTCGCCGGGATCCGGCCACGAGGCGCGGTGGATGAAGCCCTCCTGCCACCACGACCACGCCTCCTCGGTGACGAACGGCAGGAACGGCGCGAACAACCGGAGCAGGGTTGACAGGGCCAGCCGCAGCGCGGCGACCGCTGACTGCGCGGCCTGGCTGCCCTGCTCGCCGTAACCGCGGGACTTGACGAGTTCCACGTAGTCGTCACAGAAGAACCAGAAGAATTCCTCGCTCGTCTCCAGTGCCCGCGCGTGGTCGTACGCGTCGAACGCCGCGGTGCACGTGCTCACCACGCCGCCGAGCCTGCTCAGCATCGCGCGGTCCAGCGGCTCGATGACCGCGGCGGCGGCCTGGAGTTCCGGGGCCGGCTCCGGTGCCGGGAGGGTGAGTACGAAACGTGAGACGTTGAGTAGCTTGGTCGCGAGCCGGCGGCCGACTCTCAGCTGGCCGGGGTCGAATGTCATGTCGGCGCCCAGGCGGCCGCTGGCCGCCCAGTACCGCACCGCGTCGGACCCGTGCTGGCGCAGCGGGTCCATGGGAGTCACCACGTTCCCGACGGATTTCGACATCTTCCGCCGATCAGGGTCGAGGATCCAGCCGGAGATCGCCGCGTGCCGCCACGGCAGCGCATCGTGCTCCAGGTGGGAGCGGAGCACGGCATAGAACAGCCAGGTGCGGATGATCTCGTGGGCCTGCGGCCGGAGGTCCATCGGGAAGACCCGCGCCATCAGGTCACCGTCCAGCGTCCACCGTCCGGCGATCTGCGGGGTGAGCGAGGACGTCGCCCAGGTGTCCATCACGTCGGGGTCGCCGGCGAACCCGCCCGGCCGCCCGCGCTGATCCTCCTGGTAGCCGGGTGCCGGGTCGGTCGCGGGATCCACCGGCAGCGCACCTTCGGCGGGCGCGATGGGGGCGTCGTAGCGCGGCTGGCCGTCGGCGTCGAGCGGGTACCACACCGGCACCGGCACGCCGAAGAAGCGCTGCCTGCTCACCAGCCAGTCCCCGGTCAGGCCGGTCACCCAGTTCTCGTAGCGGACCCGCATGTGCGGCGGGTGCCAGGTGAGCTCACGGCCGCGGGCGACCAGCGCATCGCGCAGGGCCGGGTCCCTCCCGCCGTTGCGCAGGTACCACTGGCGGGTGGTGATGATCTCCAGCGGCTGGTCGCCGCGCTCGTAGAACTTCACCGGGTGCCTGACCGGCTCAGGCTCGCCGAGCAGGTCGCCCGAGGTGCGCAGCAGCGCGCTGATCCGCTGCCGGGCGGCCTTGCTGGTGGCGCCCGCGAGCTGCTGGTAGGCGGCACGGCCGCCCACGGTGCTGATGCCGTGCGGTGGGCGCCCCACGAACCGGCCGTCCGGGCCGAGCACGGCCCTGGTCTCCAGTTGCAGGTCCCGCCACCAGGTGACGTCGGTCGCGTCACCGAACGTGCAGACCATCGCGATGCCGGTGCCCTTGGCCGGGTCGGCCAGACGATGCGCCTTGACCGGCACCCCGGTGCCGAACAGCGGCGTCGTCACGGTCGTGCCGATCAGTGCCGCGTAGCGCGGGTCGTCGGGATGCGCGACCAGTGCCACGCAGGCGGGCAGCAACTCAGGCCGGGTGGTGGCCACCGGCACTGGCGCGCCATCCGGCCCGCGGAACGCGACCCGGTAGTAGGCGCCGGGGATCTCCCGGTCCTCAAGTTCCGCCTGGGCGACCGCGGTGCGGAACGTCACGTCCCAGATGGTCGGGCCTTCGGCCAGGTACGCCTCGCCCCTGGCCAGGTTGCGGAGGAACCCGCGCTGCGCGGTGGCCCGGGAATTCTCGTCGATGGTCTGGTACGCCGTGGACCAGTCCACGGACAGCCCGATCCGGCGCCAGACCTGCTCGAACGCCGGCTCGTCGAGGTCAGTCAGGCGCTGGCAGAGCGTGACGAAGTTGCGCCGGGAGATCGCGACCGGCTCCCCGTCGTGCCGCGTGGGCGGCACGAAGTCAGGGTCGTAGGGCAGCGACGGGTCGCAGCGGACGTGGAAGTAGTTCTGCGCCCGGCGCTCGGTCGGCAGCCCGTTGTCGTCCCAGCCGATCGGGTAGAAGACCTCTTTGCCCCGCATGCGCTGGAACCGAGCGACCACGTCGGTGTGCGTGAACGAGCAGACGTGACCGATGTGCAGTGCGCCACTGACCGTCAGCGGGGGAGTGTCGATCGAGAATACGTCGTCCCGCGGCTTGGTCCGGTCAAACTTGTACTACACGCCCCTCTTCCCACCGGCGCGACCATTTCTCCTCGATGCCGTCAAGCGAAGGCTTGCCCGGCACCAGGCTGGCTTGCCGCGTGTCCGCGGCGCTGGGGCGGGAATCGGTGCTCATGCCCGCCAGGATAGCGCACGCCAGCAAGCAGCCCAAGCACGTTCCGGCGCCACGCGCCGGTCGGGGGCGCCGCGACTCAGGTCCATGCCTTGGCCGCTTCCTCCACAAGCTCCACGGAGGCAGACCGAGCGAGTGCCTCCGATTTGAGCGTGTCCCACATCAGCGTGACGGCGGCGATATCGTCGGCGTCCTCAACGATCTCCCCCCGCGCCGCCGTGTCCTGGTAGACGGCGGGTGGCCCCTCCGCGAAGTCCGCGATCACGAAGTTCCCGCTCATGCCCTGGTGGGCGCCGACCGCTAGCGGGATCACCTGGAGCACGACATTCGGACGCCGGGCCGCCTCGGTCAGCCGGCCCAACTGCTCGCGCATCACGTGCGCGCCGCCGACCGGGCGCCGCAATACGCCTTCATCAACGATCACCCACAGCATGGGCCGGCTGTCACGGTCCAGGATCGCCTGCCGCTCCATGCAAGCCTTGACCATCTCCTCAATCTCCTCGTCGGTAGCCATGACCTGAGTGCGCAGCACGGCCCGCGCATAGTCTTCCGTCTGGAGCAGGCCAGGGACCGCCACCAGCTCAAACCAGCGGAGGGTCTTCGCCTCGGCTTCCTTGTCCGGCCAGCGGTGGAACCAGCCCGGATACGCCCGCTGCTTCAGGTAGTTCCTCAGCAACTCGCGCAGCCTGGTCAGCGCCGCGCCGGTGCCTAACTCCGGGACGGCGTCGCAACCAGCCGTGAACTCCTCCGTGGGTGCGCGCTGGCCGTTCTCAATCTTGCCGACCAGATCGCCCGAGCAATACACGCGGGCGCCAAGTTGATCCTGCGACATGCCCGCCCTGGTGCGGTAGTACCGTAACTCGGCACCGAACACCCGCAGCGGGCTCATCGCCCGGTCCACGTCGTCCTGCGCTGCCATCAGCTTTCCTCCCCCTCCGCGCCGGGCCAACGCCCGACACAGTGCCGACACGCTCCCAGCCTGAGCCGACTCTCAGCGACGCCCGGCCCGGTCCTGTTCATTTGTAGTCGCCCAGTGACACGCTGTTGGTACCAACACACATAGGCCTCCCCAATGGGCCCCGTTACCAGGAGACCACGGCGAAGGCACCCGTGCTAGCTCATCCCGTCCCCCAACGGGCCGGGTCGGCGACACCCGTCCATTGCCGCCCTCGCCGACCCGGCCTTCCAGCCCATGTACCAGAACGCCCCGGGAGGACCCGCGATGGCTGCCGGAACCGCCGTGCCGCTTACCTGGTCCCGCACCTTTCCGGCCACCCCGGCACAGGCTCTCGAGGCACGCCGGTCCCTGGCCCGCATCCTGGATGGCTGCAGCGCAGCCGATGACGCCGCTCTGTGCCTGGGCGAGCTGGCGGCCAATGCCACGATCCACAGCCGCTCACGCAATGGCGGTCACTTCACCGTCCGCGTCCAGCTTGGAGAAGGCTTGATCCGCATAGCAGTCCAGGACCAGGGGGGCCCCTGGACCCGGGCCGTACACGCAGACGGGCAGCACGGGCGCGGGTTGCTCATCGTCAGCCAGCCCCGAGCTTGGGGCCGGACCGGCAGCAGCCACACAGGCTGGACCGTCTGGTTCGAGATGGACTACCCATGACCGGCCGGCTCGATGAACGAGACCAGGCCGAACTGGCCCGCCCGCGCGTACGCAACCACCAGACCAGCCGTTCCAGGGGAGGAATGACCATGCCTGACACCATCCCCGGCAGTGCCGACACCGCCGTCGGTGACGCTGGAGAAACCGCACCCGTCGGCGACCCGGCGCACCCACCCCCCGCCCCCGCGTTTCTCGCCAGGGTCACCGGGACATGCCGCGACCATGCCGGCCTGGCCACTCGCCGATCGCGGTTGCACGAGCACCGGCCGCTCTCCCAGGAAAACGCGCCATGAACCCGGAGCCAGTGCCCGAACCAGCGCTCGGCGACGTTGCCCGTCGATACCCCGGCTGGCACTGCTGGCAAGGTGTGTCCGGCCGGTGCTACGCCAGCCTGCCGGGCAGTTCGCCGCCCGTCGTCGTCCGGGGCAAGGACCCTGCGGACCTCCGCGGCGAAATCCGGCGCGCTGAAGCTGACCTCCCTTGACCCCCGTGCCAGCGCCTGCGCCCCTAGACCCCGGCCGGGGGATACCGCGGACGCTGGCACGGGAC
>DAIRVB010000268.1:0-6433 GCA_036803065.1 Streptosporangiaceae bacterium | reverse complement strand
CCTATAGACCCAGGAAACCTCCGTGATCACGGGATCGGCTGGGTCCGGGGCGCGTGATCACGGCGTCGGCTGGGTCCGCGGGGCCAGGATCACGGCGTCGGGGTCAGACGGTGCGGGGCTGTCCCTCGTGCTCGTGCTGATGCGCGTGCTCATCGCCGTGCGCGTGCGCGTGCTCGTGGTCGTGGCCGTGCTGCTCGTGTTCCGCGATGCTGGCGCGTACCTCGTCCATGTCCAGTTCGCGGGCCTTGGCGATCAACTCCTCCAGGGCCGGCTCGGGCAGCGCCCCGGCCTGGGAGTAGAGGACGACGTTATCGCGGATGATCATCAGGGTCGGGATGGATGAGATGCCGAACTGGGCCGCCAGCTCCTGCTGGGCATCAGTGTCTACCTTGCCGAACACCGCGTCGGCGTGCCGCTCCGACGCCCGGTCGAAGATCGGGCCGAACATGCGGCAGGGCCCGCACCAAGATGCCCAGAAATCCACCAGGGCCAGGTCAGCCTCGGCGACCACGGACGTGAAGTTCTCCGACGTCAGCTCGACCGTCGACATAGCTTGTCTCCCCATCTCCGCGCTCCCGGGCGCGGTGTCCGCGGGTATCCATCCATGGATACCCGCATGGGTAGGCAACCCGGGTGTGTCCTCGTTGATTCCATGACGTTCCGGTGCCTTCCGGGCAGCAGGGCGCGCGCCGCCATCAACCGATCGGAGGATGTGCGGGAATCGTTCGGTGGATGGTGTGGTCCTTCATCCGGCCTCGGCAGAGGGGCTCCTTGGGCGATCCGGCTGCCCCTGGTGACCTGCGAATGTGGGTGCAGTACGCCGCAGGTCCGGACCGGGAGGACGGCAGATGGCAGTGATCGAAGTCGAGAATGTGCACAAGCGATACGGCAGCACGGTCGCCGTGGACGATGTGTCATTCTCCGTCGAGGAAGCCGAGATTTTCGGGATCCTCGGGCCCAACGGCGCGGGCAAGACCACCACGGTCGAGTGCATCGACGGGCTGCGCACGCCCGATCGCGGCCGGATCCGGGTGCTGGGGCTGGATCCGCGCGCGGACGGCGCGGAGCTGCACCAGCAGGTCGGGGTGCAGCTCCAGGAGAGCGCGCTGCCCGAGCGGATCCAGGTCGGAGAGGCGCTGGAGCTGTACAGCTCCTTTTACCGGACCCCGGCGGACTGGGTGGAACTGATGCGCACCCTAGGGCTGGACAGCAAGCGGCACGCGCAGTACCGCAAGCTGTCCGGCGGCCAGAAACAGCGGCTGTCCATCGCGCTGGCCCTGGTCGGCCGGCCGCGGATCGCCATCCTCGACGAGCTCACCACCGGTCTTGACCCGCAGGCCAGGCGTGAGGTCTGGGCGATGATCGAGGGCGTCCGCGACCGGGGCGTCACGATCGTGCTGGTGACTCATTTCATGGAGGAGGCCGAGCGGTTGTGCGACCGGGTCGCGCTCCTTGACCGGGGCCGGGTAGTGGCCGTGGACACCCCCTCGGCGCTGGCCGAGGCGGCCGGTGCCGAGCAGCGCATCCGGTTCAGGCCGTCCATTCCGCTCGACGACCGGCTGCTGACCAGCCTGCCCGAGGTTACCGGCGTCACCCACCGGGGCGGTGTCGTGCTGGTAACGGGCACCGGCGAGGTGGTGAACGCGGTCACCTCAGTCCTGGCCCGTAACGGAGTCGTCGCCCGCCAACTTCGCGTGGAGCAGGCCAACCTCGAAGACGCATTCGTGGCGCTGACCGGCCACGGGCCCGCGGCCGGTCAGCGCGACGAAGCCGAGCAAGACCAAGGAGAACTGTGATGCTGACCACCGCCGAGGCAGTTCCCGTGGCCGCGCCGAGATCCGCGCTGCGCCGTCTCACCATCGCCGAGGCCAAGCTGTTCGTCAGGGAACGCTACGGGATCATCTGGGGGGGTCGGATTCCCCCTCGTGCTGCTCATCATCTTCGGCAACATCCCGGCCTTCCGCCAGCCAAGTAAAAACCTGGGCGGCCTCACGTACCTCGAGGCGTACGTGCCGATCCTGATCGCCTTCGTGATCGCCATCCTGTCGATCAACGCGATGCCCGCCATCCTCGCCGGGTACCGCGAACGCGGAGTCCTGCGCCGGATGGCCACGACGCCGGTCGGGCCGTCCCGGGTGCTGGCCGCGCAGCTGATGGTGAACCTGGTGCTGGCGGTGTGCACGCTGATCCTGATCCTGGGCGTGGCGTGGCTTGCCTTCGGCGTCAGCCTGCCCCGCCAGCCCGGCGGGTTCGCGGTCGCGGCGATCTTCGCCCTGGCCGCGCTGCTGGCTCTGGGGCTGTTCGTCGCGGCGGTGGCGCCGAGCGGGCGCGGCGCCACCGCCATCGGCGCGCTGCTGTTCTTCCCGATGATGTTCTTCGCCGGCCTGTGGCTGCCACGCGCGGCCATGCCGCCCGTACTCCGTGACATCAGTGACTTCACCCCGCTCGGCGCCGCGGTCCAGGCGCTGCAGGACTCGGCCCAGGGACACTGGCCGCACCCGCTCTACCTGGCCGTCATGGCCTGCTACGCGCTGGTGTTCGGCGTGGCCGCAGCTAGATTGTTTCGTTGGGAGTAGTTGACGGGAGAGGCGGCCATGAACATGCCGGAGCCGGACAACCGGCTGGAGGCGTGGGAACGGTGGGAGCGCCCGGCGATCGCCGCCCTGCCGTACGTGATGCTGGTGATCACCACGGGTATCGGCTTGATCATCTACACCGGGTCCGAGGGCACGCTGCTCATCGACTTGGGGCTGGTGGGGCTGGCGGCCGGGCTGCTGGTCACCTTCACCCTCTGGCAGGCCGTGCGCGAGCGGCCGGCGTTCATGGCCGTCTATTTCACGGCCATGATCATGGTGATGGCGCTCCTGGTGATCCGGTCCCCCTGGTTTGGCTTCTTCACCTTCACCGGGTACTTCTACGCGTACTACATCCCGGTCGGGAGATGGCGGCTGCTGGCCGTCGCGGCGGTGGCCCTGGTAACGGCGACATCGCAAGCCGGCGGCCTGCCGCGGCACACTCCGGCCGGGATCGCCATCTGGGTGGTCATCGTGTGCATCAACCTGCTCGTGGCCGAGTCCCTGACCTGGTTCGGCTGGGTCAGCAGCGAGCAGAACGACAGGCGCAAGCTACTCGTCACCGAGCTCAGCGAGGCCAACCGGAAGCTCACCGCGTCGCTGGAGGAGAACGTCGGCTTGCACGCCCAGCTGCTGGCGCAGGCCAGGGAGGCCGGTGTGCTGGACGAGCGGCAGCGGATGGCCCGCGAAATCCACGACACCCTGGCCCAGGGACTGACCGGGATCATCACCCAGCTGGAGGCGGCCGGGCAGGCCGGGAAATCCGCGGAGCAATGGCGCCACCACTTCGACGCCGCGATCAGGCTGGCGCGGGAGAGCCTGTCGGAAGCCCGGCGATCGGTGCACGCCCTACAGCCGGAGCCGCTGGAGATGGCGCGGCTGCCCGATGCGCTGGCCGAGGTGGCCGAGCGCTGGTCGGCCCGCAGCGGCGTGGCCGTGCAGGTCACCACGACGGGGAGTGCCCGGCCGATGCGCCCGGAGATCGAGGTCGCGCTGCTCCGGACCGCGCAGGAGGCGCTGGCCAACGTGGCTAAGCACGCCCGCGCGAGCCGGGTCGGGCTGACCCTGGTACGCGACGGGCTGAGCGGGATGTTCCGCGGGGATCCGGGTTTCGAGGTGGTTGGCGAGGCTGCCGACGGCGCCGAGGCGGTCGCCAGGACCCAGGCGCTCCAGCCCGACGTGGTGCTGATGGACCTGCGGATGCCCCGGATGGACGGGGTGAGCGCCATCGCCGAGCTCGCGAAGCGGGGCTCGGTGGCCCGGGTGCTCGTGCTCACGACCTACGACACCGACAGTGACGTGGTTCCGGCGATCGAGGCTGGCGCCACGGGCTACCTGCTGAAGGATTCCCCGCGCGATGAACTGCTGCGGGCCGTCCGGGCCGCCGCCCGCGGCGAATCCGTGCTCTCGCCCGCGGTCGCGACCCGGCTGCTCGGCCAGGTCCGTGACCAGGCCCGTGGCCCGGCCCAGGTGCCGCTCAGCCAACGGGAGATCGAGGTGCTTGAGATAATCGCGCGTGGCGCCACCAACCGCGAGACGGCGGCCAGGCTGTTCATCAGCGAGGCCACCGTCAAGACCCACCTCCTGCATAGTTACGCCAAGCTCGGCGTGAGCGATCGCGCGGCTGCCGTCGCCGAGGCGTTCCGCCGGGGCCTGCTGACCGCGGAGAGTCCCTAATGGCGGCGTCCGCCCGCCTGACGGCGACGGATGATCATCTCTTCGTCGTGGATCCACGTGACGCCGTCGTCGGATATCTCACCGACCCAGCGGAACGAGTCAGGGGTGATGTCACGGAACGACCACCGCTCCCGCGGCTCGTCGTCGAGGCCCTCCAGCACGATGGTGTCGCCGACGGGCCGGCCGATGAACCGGCGCACCCGCCCGTTCGACGGGTCGATCCAAGTCGAGCGCCAGGCGCCGGTCCCTGCGTCATAGAAGCGGATGGTCGAGCCGGAGAACCCGGGACGGCCACCGGGCATCGTCAGGCCCAGCCCGGGCACCTTCCAGACATCCTGGACCGCCCGGCCCCCCAGAACCCAGCCGAAGTCCAGCTCCCCGGTGGTCCGCACCGGATTGCCGCTGGTGTCAGTGCCGCGCCACTCGATCTCCCAGGAGCCGATGAACTGGCCGAACAGCTGCAGGTCGGCGGCGTGCGCCGGGTCGGGTCCGGAGGCCAGGAGCGCGGCCGCCAGCGTGTTGTCGTCCATGGGAGCGCGGCCAGTCAGAAGTCGAGGCCCAGCGTGAAGGATGGCTTGGGCGTGGTCGCGGGCAGCCGGTGCTCGTCGGCGAGGCGGCGGATAGCCGTGCCCGTGGCGAGGAATTCGGTGGCGTGCTCGCCCCACACGTGGTTGGAGACGGCCACGTTCACGCCGACGATCCCCGAGGCCCGCGCGTCGGTCGCCTCCGCCTGCATCCGGGCCAGCGCCAGTTCCCGTGCCTCGTAGATGCCCTGGGTGAACTGGATCATCTCCTGGTTCTGGCCCGACTGCCGCAGCGCCTGCATAGCCGACTGGTGCGCGATGTGGTAGACGCAGGTGCCGAGCACGAATGCCACCGGCACCGCGCCCCCGGCGAGCAGGCGGAAGAAGTCCTGAGCGGACAGGTCCGAGGTGAAGGCCCGGCCGTCGGGGGCCTTATGCGCGCCCTCACCGGCCAGCGCCCTGACCGCGGTGCCGGTGGCCACGAACTCAAGGACGTCCTGCCCCCAGACATACATCTGCATCCGCAGTTCGACTCCGACGATGCCATCGGCGCCGAGGTGGTCGGCCTCAGAGCGCATCCGGGCCATGGCGAGTTCCCGCGCGTTGTACATGGCCTGGGTGAGCCGGTCCAGTTCGGTGTTCTGGCTCCAGCGGCCCATCTGCAGGCCGATGTGGTAAATCGATGATCCGATCACGAATCCCAGCGGCTCGAACCCGGCCTCGCCCAGGAGCACGTATTCGGATACAGACAGGTCCGAGGTGAAGACCCCGCCGGGGGCGGCGCCGGCCGTCTGCGCCAGCCGGCCGTCGGCGGCCGACGGCTCCCAGTTCCCAGCGGGCTGCGGCGTACTACTCCCGAACAGGGGCATCTCAACCTCCGGTAACGGGCTCCGCGTCGCCGGAGCCACGACCGCTCAGCGTATCGGTCGGCGACGCCACTCACATTGACGTGACATCGAGCGTGCTATAACCCGCTCAATGCACATCGATGCCGGCTCGGCTGGCGCGGGCGGGCAGTGCCTGGGCGGCGGGGGGAGAACACGCGTGATCTGTGTCCTGGGTGACGCCAACCTTGACGTCGTCGTCTGCCCGTCCGGGCCGGTCGCGGAGGAGACCGACACCCCCTCGCGTATCTCGGTCGGGGCGGGCGGCCAGGCGGCCAACGTCGCGGCGTGGATCACCGCGCTCGGCGGCCGGGCCCGGCTGATAGCGGCCCGCGGAACCGATCCGGCCAGCCGGCTGATAGCCGAGGACCTGGCGCGCTGCGGGGTTGACCTCGCCGGGCCGGTCATCGAGGGCCATTCCGGCGTGGTGGTGTCGCTCTCGGACGGCGGGGTATCCCGGTCGATGCTGACCGACCGGGGCGTCGGCCCCCTGCTGGACGCGAGCGCCCTGGCGGACGAGTGGCTGAACGACTGCACGAGCCTGCACCTGCCTGCCTACAGCCTGGTGCGCGAGCCTGTGGCGGGCGCTGCCCTGGCCGCGGCGCGGCTGCTGCCCCGGCTCAGTGTCGACCTGTCGTCAACGGCCGCACTGACCGAGTACGGCGTCGATCGCTTCCGTGCGCTGCTGGCCCGGCTGCGCCCGCAGATCGTGTTCGGCAATGAAGCGGAGGCGGCGCTGGTGGGCGACCTGCCAGCATCCGACCTGGTGGTGAAG
>DAIRVB010000267.1:0-6439 GCA_036803065.1 Streptosporangiaceae bacterium | reverse complement strand
TTCCGGGGACTCCCATTGCGAGAAGTAGGGCACGTTCACGCTCCCGCAGTATCCCTGCTCGCCCCCAGCTGTGGATATTGCTAAGCCGTTAAGATCCTGCCCCCCGTGCGGGGGGACAGACTTAACCACTCTTTGTTTCAGTCCCCGGCGAGTCGGCCCAGGCCCCGGCCAGCTCCCGCAAACGCGCCGCTGCGTCGGCCATCGACTGGCCACGCCCCACGGCCACGCCCAGCAGATAGGCGGTCAACGGCGCCGCGGGCCTGGCCACGCCGTGGGCCACATCGCGGGCCAGGTCAAGGACCGCCGTGGTGTCGGCCAACGCCGGGTCGATGCCGAGTTCGGCACAGGCCGCCTCGGTCCAGCGTTCGAGCGTGCTCACCGGCGCGCCTCCCGTTGCTGCTGTGCTTGCGGCTCGTCTGTCTCTGGCGGTGCGTCAGCCGGCCAGGCGCGAGCGCGAGCCAGGTCTTCGGCCGTGTCGCAATCAAGCCAGGGCGGTGGCTCACTTGCGGCCAGATCGTAGCCGACCTGGGCCGGGTCGAGCGCAGCCGGTTCCAGCGGGAGCAGCAGCCCGTGCAGCGAGTTCTGCTCGTATGCCTGTATCGCCGCGCTGAGCACGGCCGTCCGCCAGCAACCCGCCAGCCACTGCGGACGGCCCGTGTCATCGACCATGATCACCCCGGACGTGAGCCCAGGTCGGGCGGCGAGCAGTGTGCGCAGATGGCGGGCACGGAGGAACGGCAGGTCAGCGGCGAGCACCAGGACCGTCGGCGCGGACACCTCGGCCAGGCCGCGCCGCAGCGCTGGCACAGGGCCCGATCCGGGCGGCTCTTCGCGGACGAACGCGAGCCCGCCCGGTAGTTCAGGACGGTCCGGCCCGACCACCACGATCCGCCGGGCTCCAGCCGCGCTGGCGGCCGACACCACCGAAGCGAGCAGCGTCCGGGTGCCCACGCGCAGCCCTGGCTTGTCAACCCCCCCGAGCCGGGAGGCACGCCCACCGGCCAGCACTACAGCATCGAAGACAGCGGGCGACTCCGACGTGACTGAGGCCGACGTGACAGAAGCCGACGTGACACAGGGGCTGGCGCTCACGCCTGGCTCGCTCAGGGACCGCGCCTCCCGTTCAGCCGCCGATCGCGGACATGGGCCTGGCCGGCTGCAAGAACCCCGGGTCGTTGATGCCATGACCGGGCAGCTTGACCGCGACCGCCTTCAGCCAGATCTCAGCAAGCTCGTCGTCGGTTGCCCCCGATCGCATCGGGTCGCGCAGGTTGCTCTCCTCGCGGGCGAAGAGGCAGTTCCGGATCTGCCCGTCGGCGGTCAGCCGGACCCGGTCACAGGTGCCGCAGAACGGCCGGGTCACCGAGCCGATCACGCCGACCCGGGCGGGGCCCCCATCCACCAGGAAGGCCTCGGCCGGCGCCGAGCCCCGGGCGCCGGGGTCGTCCGGTGTCAGCGAGAACTCCGCGGCCAGGGCGTCCAGGATCTCCTCTGCCGTCACCATGTCGGCGCGGCGCCAGCCGTGCTGGGCGTCGAGCGGCATCTGCTCGATGAAACGCAGCTGATACCCGCGCTCCAGGCAGAACTGGAGCAGTGGGACTGTCTCGTCGTCATTGATCCCGCGCATGAGCACCGCGTTCACCTTGACCGGGACCAGGCCTGCGGAGGCCGCGGCGGCCAGGCCCGCCAGCACATCTTCGAGCCTGTCCCGCCTGGCCAGCTTGCGGAATACCTCCGGCCGCAACGTGTCCAGCGACACGTTGATCCTGTCCAGCCCCGCGCTGTGCAGCGCGCTGGCCACCCGGGCCAGCCCGATCCCGTTGGTGGTCAGTGAGACCTCAGGGCGGGGCTGCAGCGCGGCGGTGCGCGCGACGATGTCCGCCAGGCCACGGCGGAGCAGCGGCTCACCGCCGGTGTACCGGATCTCGGTGATGCCGAGATGCTGCACGCCGATCCGGGCCAGCCGGACCACCTCGTCGTCAGTCAGCAACGACGGGCTCGGCAGCCACTCCAGGCCCTCCGGCGGCATGCAGTAGCTGCAGCGCAGGTTGCACCGGTCGGTCAGGGACAGCCGGAGGTCCGTTGCGACCCGCCCGTAGGAGTCAGCGAGCACGGACATCACCTCCCCGACGTGACGAGCCGACCGGCCCGTAATCTCACACAGCTTACGTGCCGGGACGTTTTGTCCAATTTATAAGCAACGATGTCCCGCCGAACGCCCAGCCCGCCGTGCCGCCGCCGCCGCCGCTGAGCCGGGCCCCGTCCGCCGGAACCGTACCGGCACTGACCAGGACCAGACCATGGCCTGACCAGTTGCCGTGCTGGCCGTTGCCGCAGTCGCAGACAATGGGGGCATGGCCGTTGACACAGCGATCTGGCGTCACCAACTCACAGCCGGGGAGCGCGCGGAACTCGCGCGCAGCGGAGGCGAATTGCCGGAGCAGCGCCCGGATGTGCTCATCGTGGGCGGAGGGATCCTGGGCGTCGCCACCGCTGCCGCCTGCCAGGAGGCCGGCCTGGGAACGGTGCTGCTCATCGAGGCAGGCCATCTCGGCTCGGGAGCCACCGGCGGGGCCGCGGGCCTGCTCACCCCGGAGATCCATGAGTGGAGCGATCCCGCGCCATTCGTGGACCTGGCGCGGGCGAGCCTGGCCCGGTGGGGCCAGCTACAAGAGACGTGGCCAGGAGGGGTCGGCCTGGTTCACCTCGATTGGATCGGCCTGTCGCCCGATCCCGCGGGCTTCGCCCCTCATCAGCCGCCTGCCATCGAGTGGCTCGACCCTGATGAGGTGGCGGAACTCGTCCCGGGTCTGGCGCAGCCGATGGCCGGGGCCCTGGTCCGGCAGCAGGCTCGCGTCAACCCGCTGCGGGCCGTGGCCCGGATGGCCGCTGTGCTGCCCGCGGTCGCCACCGGCGTGGCGGCCACCGCGGTCACCACCCGGGGCGGCCGGGTCGTGTCGGTGGCAACCACCGCCGGTGAGGTGCATCCTGGCTCGGTTGTCTTCGCCACCGGCCTGCCGCCCCTGCTGGACGGGCTGGACCTGGAGGTGCCGTCCGAAGTGGTCAAGGGCCATCTGCTGGTCACTGAACCAGCCCCGCTGCGGCTGCCGGGCACCGTGGCGCCGGTGGCCACCCAGCTGGAGGACGGACGGCTCCTAGTCGGCGGGACCTTCGATGTAGGTGACGAGAGCCCCCAGGTCCGGCCGGAAGTGATCGACAGCATCCTGGAGGGTCTGTACGCCTCCCTGCCGACGCTGCGCGGCCTTCGTGCCGCCTACCAGTGGTGCTGCTTCCGGCCGCGCCACCCCGACGGGCACCCGGTCATCGACCGGATCCCCGGCCTGGACAACGCCTGGCTCACCTCCGGGCACTACCGCACCGGCATCCTGCTCGCCCCGGTAACGGCCCAGGCGATCGCCCGCTGGATCGCGGAGGACACACCGCCGGCCGAGGTGCGTGCGTGGAGCGGCGACCGGTTCGCTGCCCGCCGGTTCAGCGGCCGCTGAGCCGGCGCCGGTCGTCGGTCAGCCGCTCAGTCACTCCGGTCCGGTCCAGGTACTGAAGCAGCGGGATCGCCACTCGCCTGGTGGTGCGCAGTACCTCCCTGGCCTGCGCCGCGCTGAACGGAGCCGGCAGCCCGGCGAGCAGCCGGGCGGCCTGGGCGTCGGCACCAGGCGCGAGCACGATCTGCTCGCTGAGGCGCAGCAGCAGCCCGGCTCGTTCTGCGGCCGCGAGTGCCCTGGGGTCAAGGCCAAGGTCGCGCAGGCGCGTGGCGTCGGGGGCCAGGAACGGCTGCGCCGCGAGGTCTTGCCGAAGCGCGCGGACCGCCGCCAGGACCTTTTCCGGCAGCGCGCGGGCGGCGGCCGTGGCGGCCGGGCGGATGGAGCCATCCAGGATCGCGAGCGGGGGCCCGGCCAGCGCCTCGACGATGCGGCGGTCCGGGACGCCGAGCGCGGCCCGGGCGGCCTCGAGCGGCAGGCCTGGAGCGAGCGGCTGGTGCTGGGCGTGGCTCGTAACCGCCTCGGCGAGGCGGCGGCGCAGGGCCGCCCAGTGCACGGGATCGGCCAGCCAATCGCCGGTGACCGGCGCCGGATGATCGGCGATCCCCATGGCGCGCAGCGCACCGGCCCGCAGCAGGCCGTGGCGGCGGAGCAGGTCGGCGGCGGCCGGCGGGTCCGGCCACGCCGCCAGTTCGGCGGCGGCCGAGGCGGCGGCGCCACGCCGGGAAAGCGGGAGCGGGGTCACGTCCAGCACGGTCGCCCCGACCAGCGCGGGCCACGCACTCCGAGCAGTCCGGGCCTGGGCAGTCCGATCCTGGGCAGGCCGGGCCTGGGCTGGCAGGCCCCCACCGGCGTCCCCGGGATCGCGCAACAGCACACGGTCGCCGATGTGCAACGGGAGCGCGTCATGCAGTGCGAGCCGGGCGATCGGGCCGCCGAGCATGCGCACCCGCGCGGTGCTGCGTGCGGAGCCGATGTGCACGGTCAGCGCTCGCGGCGGCCGCGGCCGTTCACCAGCCGGGTAGTCGGGCAGCCGCACGTCGACCTCGGAGGTCAGCGTCCACTGCCCTGCGGTCACCAGCGCCATGCCCCGCGACAGGGTTCCCCGGTCGGCCCCGCGAAGGTTGAGTGCCACCCGGGCGACCCCGCTGACCTGGTCTGCGGGCTCCTTCAGGGATTCGATCCCGCGGACGCGCACAACCTCCATGGCCGGGGTGACCAGCAACTCCTGGCCCCGGCGCACGGTGCCGGCGGGCAGCGTTCCGGTGACGACCGTCCCGCTGCCCTTGATACTGAACGAACGGTCCACCCAGAGCCGCACAGGCGCGGCCGGGTCGGCTACGGGGAGACTCGCGGCGAGCCTGCCCAGAGCGTCGAGCAGCTCAGGCACTCCCTCCCCGGTCACCGCGCTCACCGCGACGGCCTCCACCTGGCCAAGGCTTGTCGCGCTGATCCTGGCTAGTGCCTCGCGCCGCGCCGGGCCCGGGTCGGCCAGGTCGCAGCGGGTCACCGCGAGCACGCCATGGCGGATGCCGAGCGCGTCCAGCGCGGCGAGGTGCTCCGCCGACTGCGGCATCCACCCGCCGTCGGCGGCCACGGTCAGCAGCACGGCAGGCACAGGACCGACACCGGCCAGCATGTTCGGCACGAAACGCTCGTGTCCGGGCACATCGACGAATGCCACCTGGTCGCCAGAGGGCAGGGTCAGCCAGGCGAAGCCCAGGTCGATGGTGAGCCCGCGGCGCCGCTCCTCCGCCCAGCGATCGGGCTCCATCCCGGTCAGCGCCCGCACCAGGGTGGATTTCCCATGATCCACGTGCCCGGCGGTGGCGATGACCTGCATTCCTAGTCAGCCACTCGCTGGCTTTCGGCCGCCGCGGCACCGGGCTCGACCGTGGGCCGCACTGCGGTGATCGCGGCGGCTGCGATCACCGCGCTCGCCAGCGCCTCGTCGTCCGTGGGCGGGACCGCCCGGAGGTCGAGCAGCAGCCGGCCACCCTCGGCCCGGCCGATAACGGCGGGGTGCGCTCCGTTGTGTACGGCAGTGCTGCTGCGCAACGGGCCGGCCAGCCGTTCCGGCAGGCTGACCGCCGCGCTCGGCAGGGTGACTCCGGGCGCTCCGCCTCCCCCGACGACGGCCTGGCTCGGCACCGGCCGGGCGTCGACTCCGGCGCTGGCCAGTGTGGCCGAGACCTGTTGGGCACGGCGGGCGAGGAACGCCCCGTCCGCGCTCAGCGCGGCCGCGACCGGAACCTGCGGGCCCGTGAGGGTGGCCTCGAGGGCCGCCATGGTCATCTTCCCGACCCGCAGTGCCCGGGCGAGTGGATGCCGGGCGAGCCGCGCGACCAGGTCGGCGCGGCCGAGCACCAGGCCTGCCTGGGGACCGCCGAGGAGCTTGTCGCCGCTCGCGGTGACAAGACCGGCGCCCGCGCGCAGCCAGGAGTCGGCATCCGGCTCACCGGGCAGCAGTGGGTGCGCGGCCAGTAGCCCTGAGCCGATATCCCCCACCACCGGCGCCCCGAGGCCGGCCAGTTCGGCGACGCTGGCCTGGGCCGTGAAGCCTTCGACGCGGAAGTTTGACGGGTGCACCTTGAGCAGGAACCCCGTGTCCGGGCCGACCGCGGCCGCGTAGTCCGCCACGGTCGTCCGGTTGGTGGTACCGACCTCGCGAATCCGGGCACCGGTCGATTCCAGCAGTTCGGGAAGGCGGAACCCATCGCCGATCTCGATCAGCTCGCCACGGCTGACCACGATCTCGCGCCCGGCCGCCAGAGCGGTCGCCGTGAGCACGAGGGCGGCGGCGTTGTTGTTCACCACGTGCACGGCTTGCGCGGCCGGGACGGCATCGGCCAGGGCCGCGAGGGCGCCTCTCCCCCGCCGCCCGCGCGTTCCCGAGACGAGGTCGAATTCGAGGTCGGTCCAGCCAGCAGCGGCCGACA
>DAIRVB010000266.1:0-6448 GCA_036803065.1 Streptosporangiaceae bacterium | reverse complement strand
ACTTCGACCAGGACATGGCCGCGCTCGGCGTGCGGCAGCCCGCCATGCAGCCCCGCGCGCATGCTTACATCGGGCAGGTGATCGAGCTGGCCGCGGGCCTGCTGGCCCGGGATGCGGCCTATCAGCGGGACGGCCAGGTGTACTTCCGCGGCGCCGCGGTGGCATCGCGGGCCGGCCTGGACCGCCCGGTGGCGTTGCGGCTGGCCGCGGAATACGGTGACCACCCGGACGACCCGTGCAAGGACGACCCGTTCGATGTGGCGGTGTGGCAGGCGTCGCGCGCGGACCAGCCTGCCTGGGAGAGCCCGTGGGGCCCTGGCCGACCGGGCTGGCATGCCGAGTGCGCCGCGATGGCGCTGCACACGTTCGGCCCGGCGGTTGACGTCCATGCAGGCGGCGGCGACCTGCGCTTCCCGCATCACGCCTACCAGGCCGCCCTCGCCGAGGCGCTCACCGGTGTCACCCCGTTCGCCCGCGCCCGGCTTCAGGCCGGTGTGGTCGGTGTCTCAGGGGCCAAGATGGCCAAATCGGCTGGCAACCTCGTCCTGGTCAGCGACCTCCTCACCGACTACCCTGCGGGGGCCGTGCGGCTGCTGATCCTGGACCGCCGGTGGGACCAGGACTGGGACTACGACCGCGCGGGCCTGGACGAGGCGGCGGCACTGCTGGAGCGGCTGCAGGCCGCGGCCGGCCGCCCTGACCGAGCCGCAGCCGGGGCTGGCACAGCGGTGGCCGCCGTCCGCGCCGCGCTGGCCAGCGACCTCGACGTGCCCGCCGCGCTCCGCATCGCCGAAGACGACGGCGGCCGGGCCGCCCGCGTCCTCGGCTCCTTCCTGGGCCTGTGGTAGCCGTCTGGCATGAGGCAACGCTGGTGACGGAGGTCCCTGCTGGCCGTGACATACAGCCGTGACGGGATTGCGCCCGGAGAGAAAGACTGATCCTGTCGGAGCGCGCAGTGCGCCCGGCGGCCGCTCACGAGAGCGGAGGTAACGGCCATGACACGGCGTGATATTCATACTGATGCGATGCTCCGCCACCTTGGCGCCGCATATTACGAGTCACTGCACGGCAGGGCCACCCCCGCCGACGTCGCCCGGGCGCTCGATTCCGTCGGGGAGAACGCCGGAGAACCATCCGCCACCCAGCAGACGACGGCAGCGTCCGTGCCCACCGGGCCGCCTGCCCGGGCCGGAGGCAAGCAGCACCACGGGCGATGGCATCACCGGGTCAGGGACGTCATGACGGCATCTGTGGTGACTGTCGACCGGATAACCCCGTACAAAGAGGTCGCTACCCTGATGGCCGAGCACCGGGTCAGCGCGGTGCCCGTGCTGACCATGGGCCGTCACGTGGCCGGTGTGGTGTCCGAAGCTGACCTGCTCACCTCGCAGGAAGAGCGGGCCCGGCGAACTCAGTTCGGGACCGGCGGCCGCCTGCACTGGCACCGCGGCAGTAAGGAGCACCGGGGCCTGCGGGCGGGCGAGCTGATGACATCGCCGGCCATCACGATCCACCCTGACGCCACTCTCCCGGCGGCGGCGAGGCTGATGAACAGCCATCACCTCAAGCGGCTGCCGGTGGTCAGTGCCGACGGCAAGCTGATCGGCATCGTGAGCCGCTGTGACCTGCTGAGCGTGTTCCTGCGCCCGGACGAGGACATCGCCAGGGAGGTCCGCGAGATGCTCACCCAGATCCTGCTCGCGGACCCGGCGAGCGTCACCGTAGGGGTGCACAACGGCATCGTGACCCTGGCTGGCCAGCCAGGGTCGGCCGACCAGCATGACCTGATCCCGGTGGCGGTCCGGCTGACCTGGGACATCGACGGCGTGGTGGATGTGGTGAACAAGCTCGGTGAAGTTGTGCCTGGCTGACGCGGCCTCGCTGGCCGTGCGCCAGCCCGGCGGTAAAGCTCGAACCTCGAGGTAAGGGAGATAGGTGACCGGCTATGTCGCTCTCACTCGCGCAGCCGATACGCCAGGACGCAGCCCCTGGCGGAGAATGGGGACGCGTCATCGTCGGTGTCGATGACTCACCTGGCGGCGTGGCCGCCCTGCGATGGGCGGTCGGCCTGGCCAGGTCACAGGAGACTCAGGTGGTGGCCGTCCGGGCGTGGGCACTGGGCCTGCCGGAGCATGGCGGCCGGCGTCATCGCCGCGACGGCCACCATCACGTGGTACTGGTCTTCCGGGGAGCCGAGCGGCGCGAGGCGGCCGCGCAAGTGGTCCGGCGCACTTTCCGCGCTGCCACGGGCGGTGTCCCACGCGATCTCGCGGTCAGGATCGAGACGCTGGAAGGAGACCCGGGTGCGGTGCTGACCGACCTCGCCACGAAACCTGGCGATCTCCTGGTCGTGGGAAGCCGGGGTGGTCACGCTCTGAAGAGGCTCATGCACGGCTCGGTCAGCAGGTACTGCTCCAGGCGCTCCGGTTGCCCGGTGGTCGTCATCCGGCCCGGTCACCAGCCTGCAGTGAGCGACTATCAGTAAGACCGCACGCAACCCTCGATGCCCCGCTCAGTGAATTGCGTCAACGCCGTGTCGTGGCGACAGGCCACGCAGGTCAGCGCGTTGATGCCCGCGGCAGGTCGAAGGTCCCGGCCAGGCAGGCATAACGACTCTCGGCCGCGCCGGCGCCGTCGACGATCATGGAACAGAGCTGTCCGCCAAGTCCGGCAGTACGCCCAGGGAGTGAGAGATGCCCGCACCGCAACACGGCACGGTTCCCCGCATCGTCGTCGGAGTGGACGGATCGCCGTCCTCGCAGGAGGCACTCCGCTGGGCCGTGCGGCAGGCCGGGCTGACCGGCGGCACCGTGGACGCGGTCATGGCGTGGGCGTATCCGTCCGCGATCGGCGGCTACGGATGGGCGCCCGCCGCAATGATCGAGGAGTGGGACTTCGCGGAGATCGCCGCGAAGACGCTGGCCGATGAGATCGGCAGTGTCGTCGACGCGAACAGTGGCGTCAGCGTCCGGCCGCTCGTCGTGCAGGGTAACCCGGCTCAGGCGCTGCTGGACGCCGCAGTCGGCGCCGATCTGCTCGTGGTCGGCAGTCGCGGCCACGGCGGTTTCGCCGGAGCGCTGCTCGGCTCGGTGAGTCAGCACTGCGTGCACCACGCTCCCGGCCCGGTGGCTGTCATCCGCGGTGACCGGCATCCCTGAGCCCCGCTCGGCCCCGGTATCGTGCGCTGGGGACAACGAGGTGGCCGGAGGAGAACAGGATGAGCGTCCGCCGGGATTGTTGTCAGCCTGAACCCGTACCATCCCTCCTGATCATGAACAGGAGCACCGATGCCTGATCACCCGAGTGACGAGGTGCCAGGGAGCCCGGCACGCCCTGAGCCGGAAGGCGAGCCAGCGGCCCGCGAACCGGTCCTGGAACACCTGGACGAGGCCGAGTGCCTGCGGCTGATGTCGCTTGGCGGCATTGGCCGGATCGCGTACTCCGGCCCGTCCGGCGTGACAGTCCTTCCGGTCAATTACAAGCTGTACGAGGGAGCCGTCGTGTTCCGCACGGCACAAGACGGCCCGCTCGACGAGGACCTCCGGACCGGAATAGCCCGCGCCGAGTACAAGGTGGCCTTCGAGATCGACGACTTCGACCTGGTCGCACGGGAGGGCTGGAGCATTCTCATCCAGGGCGCCGCGCACCACGTGGACTCCGAAGAAGAGCGCGCCTCGGTCCTGGAAGCGGGCGTCGAACCCTGGCCGGGCGGGAAGAGGGAACACTTCCTCCGCATCATTCCCCTCCGGATCTCCGGCCGGCGCATCCGCCAGACCCACAAGCCGGCTGCCGAGTAGTCCGGTCCGCGCAGTCCCGCAGTCCGGGTAGTCCGGGTAGTCCCGTATCCCGGATCGGGCCGCCCGGGCGGCCCGAGATCCTCACTGGCCTGGGCGGCCGCAGGGTGGAACGTGACCGGAAACCGGCCAGGACCGGGTCGCGCCAAAGCTGACGCATTCCCCTTGACGAATGGCACCGAAATGGTTAGCTTACCAATTATTAGGAAAGTTTCCTAATAATTGGTAAGGCGGCTGGGCGCTGGTGCCCGAAGGGAGGATGCATGGGCGTACGACGTTCCAGGCTGGCGGCGATGGCCGCCGCGGTGGTGACGGCGATGGGGGTGACCGCGACGGGGGTGAGCGGGCTGGCCACCGCCGGCGCGGCAGCGCAGGCCAACCTGCTCGCCAATCCCGGCCTCGAAACAGGAAACCTGTCCGGCTGGTCCTGCTCGCCGCTCGGCCGCGTGGTCACCAGCCCCGTGCATTCCGGATCGTATGCGCTGGCAGGCGCGGTGTCGGGCGCCGACGACGCACAGTGCACGCAGTCCGTGAGCGTGCAGCCGTCCACCGCCTACACCCTGTCCGGCTGGGTTCAGGGGAATTATGTCTACCTCGGCGACTCAGGCACCGGCACGAGCGACACGAGCACCTGGACCCCGGCGGCGTCCTCGTGGACCCAGCTCTCCACGTCGTTCACCACTGGCGCCGCCACCACGAGCGTGACCATCTACGTGCATGGCTGGTACGCACAGGGCAGCTACTACGCCGATGACCTGTCGCTCGCCGGCCCGGCTGGGAGTGGCGGAGGTGGCGGGACGTCCGCACCGGGCGCACCGAGCGGCCTGGCCGTCACGGGCACGACATCGAGCACCGTGTCGTTGTCATGGACCGCACCGTCCGGCACGGTGACTGGCTACCACGTGTACTCCGCAGGAAGCCAGGCGGGGAGCGTGACCGGCACCAGCGACACCCTGACCGGCCTGGCCGCCGCCACCCGCTACACATTCACGGTCGCCGCCTACAACTCAGCGGGCACCGGCCCGCAGAGCGCGGCGGTCACCGTGACGACCGCAGCGTCGAGCGGCGGCGGTGGAGGAGGGAGCAGCGGCAGCCTCGCGGTGGCGCCTTACGTGGACCTGACCAATAACCAGGAGCCCATGCTCGACCAGGCCATCACGCAGGTCGGCCTGAAGTCGTTCACGGCCGCCTTCGTCACCGGATCAGGCTGCACGCCGATCTGGGGCGACACACTGCCGGTCACCAACGACCCGGCCGTCACCGGCGAGATCACCAAGGCGGAGTCGGAGGGCGCGACGCCGATCGTGTCGTTCGGCGGCGAAGCAGGCATCGAACTCGCTCAGTCCTGCACTACCCTGAGCCAGCTCACCGCCGCCTACCAGTCGGTGATCAACACCCTGAAGGTCACGCGCATCGACTTCGACATCGAGGGCGCGCTGATCGCGTACACCGCCACGAACAACCTGCGCTTCCAGGCGATCAACGCCCTCGAAGCAGCCAATCCCGGGCTATCGGTCTCGGTCACCATCCCGGTGAACCCGGCCGGCCCGGACAACTACGGCCAGGCGTTCCTCCAGCAGGCCGCGGCCGACGGCACCCGGATCAGCGTGGTCAACGGCATGGCCATGGACTACTACGGCAGCTACGACGCCGGTGGCGCGCAGATGGGCAGTGACGCGGTCGCCGCCGCGCAAAACACCCTGGCGTTCGTCCGGACTGTCTTCCCCGGCGCGACCTACTCCATGATCGGCATCACCCCGATGATCGGGCAGAACGATGACCCGGCCGAGGTGTTCACCGAGGCCGACGCGCGCACCCTGGTCAGCTTCGCGCAGGCCAACCACCTGGGCCGGCTGGCGTTCTGGTCGGTGGACAGGGACCAGGCGTGCGGCGGGTCGGCCAGCGGGCTACCGGAATGCTCGGAGATCAGCCAGCAGCCGCTGGACTTCACCAGGATCTTCGCCGCCTACACGGGCTGACGGAAATCTGAACCCGCTGCGGCAGTGCGTAAGAGCCGCTGCCGCAGCGGGTCCGAGGTCAGCTGGCGCCCTCGTGGGTCACCTGCTTGAGGGCGGGTCTCCCGCCCTAGTTCACGCGCGCGAAACGCCCCTGCCATATGGTGCACGCATGCGGTTGACCGAACGCGAGCAGGAACGGCTGCTTATCACGCTCGCCGCGGACGTGGCCGAGCGCCGCCGGGGCCGGGGGCTGAAGCTGAACCACCCCGAGGCTGTGGCGATCTTGACCTCCTTCGTGCTCGAGGGCGCACGGGACGGGCGGCCGGTGGCCGAGCTGATGTCCAGCGGCCGGGAGGTGCTGCGCCGCGACGACGTCATGCCGGGCGTGCCGGAGATGCTGGACTCCATCCAGGTCGAGGCGACCTTCCCGGACGGTACCAAACTGGTCACGCTGCACGGACCTATCCGTTGAGGGAGCCCTGTCCGCTGAGGGAGCAGAGCCGATGATTCCGGGCGAGATCCGCACACCTGACGGCATGATTCAGCTGAGCGCGGGCCGCCAGCGGGTCGCGCTCACCGTCGAAAACTCTGGCGACCGGCCCATTCAGGTCGGCTCGCACTACCATTTCGCCGCAACGAACCCCGCGCTGTCCTTCGACCGCAGCGCGGCCCGCGGTTATCGGCTGGACATACCCG
>DAIRVB010000265.1:0-6457 GCA_036803065.1 Streptosporangiaceae bacterium | reverse complement strand
CTCGGGCGGGGGCGGTCAGGGGCTGCTCTTCGGGTACGCGGGCCTCAACGAGCGGGCCATCGGCGAAGGGATCGACATTCTCGCGGACGTGGTAGCGGCCCACCGGTCCAGGTAAGCCGGGAGCTCACCAACTATATGCAACCTTTGGTTGCGCTTCTGCGGGCTGGCTGTTAGCGCGGTACCAGTCGTAGGACGCTTTCGTCGTGCGGGCCTGGGTGTCGTGGTCGACGTGGACCAGGCCGAACCGCTGGTGGAAGCCTTCGCTCCACTCGTTAAGGCGTGATACGCCATTTTTCGCTAGGGCGACAAAGACCAGCCTTTACTCAACGGAAAACCATGGGAACTCCCGTCCTGCCCGGCGCGGCCGGCAATGCGCATGTGCACACGGTGCCTGGCCCGGCTTGATGTCAAGCGGGGAATCCCGCGTGAATTCCGGTGATTCCCACGATCACCCGGCCGTATCCAGACTCGCATACTGCTGGTACGGCACGCGGGACTGATCCGCCAATCGCCGACGGACTGCTTGCGCTGGTGGCCCGGCCAGGCCAGCGCGTCTTTCGCGGCGTCGGCGAAGGATCATCCAGGCGCACGCGGCTGACCTGATGTGCCGTTGAGCCGGCTGGAGGCGAGGCTACCGAGGGGGGAGTGCTGTACAAAGGGGGAGTGCAGTAGCTCGGTAGCCTCGCCTCCAGCCCTCGGCACGGTCCACCAGCTGAGCGCGCCGTGGCCCGGCAACCGCATCCCGGATCGCCACCAGTCCCCTCTGCACTGTTCGCCAGCTGAGCGCGCCGCGGCCCGGCGACCGCGTCCCGGGGCGTCACCAGTCCTTGACGATCCGGTCTTTTTGGGCTACTCCAGTTCCAGCGGCTTGTCGTTGTTACTGTTGCCTTGCCGTGTCCGCTGACTAGACGATGGGCCTGGGATGCGCGCCGCTTCTCTCCCGTCGGCTGGGCCTGCGGTTTCGCCCAGCGGCACGTCGGGTCACCTCAGGCTGGCCCAGCGGTGGAGCGCGCGGCTGCTGTGGCGCGCCCGGCGTTCCCGCCCGGCGGCGACAGCCGTTCTGCTGGCCTTCGCCTGCTGCTCCGCGGCGGCCCAGGGGACACTGTGGACCCATAGCCCAGCGCTGGCCATCGTGAACGTGGTGACCTCGCTGACCTTCGTCTTAACTGGGCTGACGCTGTACCGGCAGCCGGGGCAGCGCGGCGTGGCGTGGGCGCTCATGCTGGCCGGGGTGTGCCGGTCGCTTGATTTCGCCGATTCCTGGAATGCTGGTCCGTGGCCTGTTTATGACGTCGTGTTGGGTGGCATGGACCGGGTTTTCGGCGCCTGGGCGCTGCTGCGCTATCCCAATCCCAGGCTGCCGCGATATCAGCGCGTATTTCTCATCCTCCTGGCCGGCTGGATGCTGGTAGGCCGCACGCTGGTGGTCGTCACGTCAACGGCGCGATGGAATGGAGAGTCGCCGTCAGCCTGGTGGCCCAGCCTCATGGTGAATCTGCGGCTGTTCGGCCTGATAAGTGTGGTCGTCAACGCCGGTGAGGGGCTTCTCGGCCTGGCCATCCTGGCATTCCTGGTGATGCGGCTGGTGCGGACGAGAGGCCTGGACCGGATCGTCATCGCCCCGATCATCGTGGCCGGACTGGCGGCCGTGGTGGCCGCGAGTGCGACGGCCGTGGTCCAGATGCTGGCCAGCCCGGGCGCCACCCCCAACGGCGCGTTCCTCACGGAAGGCGTCGTGGACCTGGCGGTGCCGCTGGCGTTCCTGGTCGCGGTGGTGCAGCGCGCCCTCTTGCACAAGAACATCGGCGGGCTGGCCGCTCAGGTCTCGGCCGGCGCTGACGTCAGCGCGGTGCGCTACGCGCTGCGGGCTACTCTGCGCGACCCGACTCTTGATGTTCTCGATCTGTCCGCTCCCGGCCTTGCGCTGGGCAGCGGCGACGGGACTGCCGGCGACGGGGCGGCGGACGTAGGGATGGCGAGCGACGGGGCGGCGGACGTAGGGACGGCGGACGTAGGGACGGCGAGGGACGGAACGGCGAGGGACGGGACGGCGAGTGTCGGGACGGCGGGTGACCGGCTGGTCGAGTTTGTCCGCACTGAGGCAGGCGTCCCGATCGCGGTCATCATCGCTGACCCGGCCCTGGCCAGGTACCGGGGCCTGTTCGACGCCGCCGTGCAGACCAGCGGGCTGGCCCTGAAGAATGCTCAGCTCCAGGCGCAGGCCGCACAGGCGGAACTGGAACAAGTTCGCGCGTCGCGGGCCCGTATCATCGAAGCCGGCCTGGCCGAACGGCGGCGACTCGAACGGGACCTGCATGATGGCGTGCAGCAGCATCTCCTCGGCCTGGCTGCCCAGCTCACCGCCGCGATGACCAGCACGGCCGACCCAGCCGCGACCGCAGCCTTCGGGCAGGTCCGTGACGAGCTCAAGGAAGTGCTGGGCGAACTGCGTGACCTGGCTCACGGGATCCATCCCGCCGTCCTGTCGCAAGGAGGCCTGGCCGTCGCGCTGGAAGACGTCACCGAGAGGCTCCCGTTGCCGGTCCGCGTGATCGCGCCCGCGTCGCGGGCCGCCCCGGCCGTGGAGGCGACCGCTTACTTCGTCGCCTGTGAGGCGCTCACCAACGTGGTGAAGCACTCCAAAGCGGACAGCGCGTCCGTGGTGATCAGGATGACCGGGTCATGGCTGGACATGGAGATCGCCGACGACGGCGTCGGCGGCGCGACGCCGGACGGCCACGGGCTCGCCAACATCGTGGATCGTGTCAGCGCCCTCGACGGTAACGTCACCATCGACAGCCCGCCTGGCCGGGGAACCCGTCTCGTGGTGAGGATTCCATGCGAATAGCGATCGCGGAGGACTCCGGGCTGTTCCGCAGCAGCCTGGCGCTGCTGCTGGAGGCATCCGGCGCCCAGGTCACGGCCAGCACCTCAACTGGCGCTGAGCTACTGGCGACCATCGCAGCGAGCCCGCCAGACGTCGTCATCCTCGACATTCGCATGCCTCCCTCCTTTACCGACGAGGGCATCAGGACAGCGGCCGAGCTGCGCGATATCCACCCGCGGACCGGCATTCTCGTGCTGTCTACCTACGCTGAGACCAGGTACGCGAGCCAGCTCCTGGAGACCGTCAGCACGGGCGTGGGCTACTTACTGAAAGACAATGTCACCGACGCCACCGCCCTCATGGACAGCCTGGCCAGGGTCGCGGCCGGTGAGACCGTGATAGACCCGACCATCGTCCGCCGCCTGCTCCACCGGAACCGGAAGCCAAGCAAGATCGACATGCTCAACGAGCGGGAGCGTGCCGTGCTCCAGCGCATGGCCGAGGGCCGCTCCAACCTCGGGATAGCAAAACAGCTCAGCCTGAGTGCCCGGACCGTCGAAACCCACATAACGAGCGTATTCACCAAGCTGGGGCTCGATCAGACCGACAACGACAACAACCGCGTGCGCGCCGTGCTTACCTTCCTCCGCTCCGCCGACCCGGTCACCTAACACCCGCTGCCGCATGACGGCGTGGTCACTTGAGGATGATCACATCGTTTTCCCCGAACGCGCCCAGCAGCTCCGGGCCGAGGTGAAGGGCGGCGAAGGCCGCGATCAGACTGCCGGAAGCCTCCTTCACGCCCGGATCCCCGGCGAGCGGCGGTGTGCCTTCCAGCAGACGCACACGGACGAGAAATCCGTCATCGTGCCTCTCCCTGACGATGGCCGCAGCAGTTGCCAATGGCGCCTTACGCTGTTCCCGGAGAATGGCCAGCACTACCTCGGCCAGGCTGAGCGTTTCCACTCGCAGCCAGTCGGCAGGCGGCGGCTGGCCATCACCAGCCGCACCACCCCGCCCCGATGCCATCCCACCAGTCTGTCCGCCTGGGCCGCCCGGCTGATCGTGGGAACCACCGGTATTGACACGGGGTTTCCCCCCTTGACAGTGCCCGAGGCTGTCCGGCGGTGAGCCGGTTAGTCACCTGGCCGACCGCACCACCTGCACCGACCGCTCGCCCGGGCCCGCTAGTCGGTTCTGAATAACGCTCGCGGTGCCGAGCCATCTCAGCTGGGCGTCGAGCCAGCCGGCCTGCTGCAGTGCCTCGACCCGCCGCAGCCGGTGATAGCGCTCACCCGCGAACGCCTCCAGCGTCAGGCCATGGCTGCGATAGGCATCGATCAATTGCCGCACCCCATCGCGTACCGTCCATCGTGGACGGAATTCTGGTACCTCGGCAGCGATCAGATCACAAGACACCCGGTAGTCGCGTTTGTCCGCGACCGAGCCGTCAGCGAACGTGACCTGGCTCCCTGGCACGGCCTCCGCCACGATCTGCGCCAGGTCCCTGATCCGGTAGTTCTCCCCCGTCATCCCGACGTTGTACGCCTTAGCGTGCACGCGCTCCCGCGGCGCTTCGAGCAGGGCCGCGAACGCGGCCGCGATGTCCGCAACATGCACGAGCGGCCGCCACGCCTGGCCATCGGACCGCAGCCGGACCTCGCCGGTCAGCAGAGCGTGCGCGACCAGATCGTTCACGACCAGATCACCGCGGAGCCGCGGCGAGAAGCCATAGGCGGTGGCGTTGCGCAGGAACACCGGGGAAAAGCTGTCATCGGCGAGTTCCCGCAGGTCACGTTCCGATCGGATCTTCGATTCACCGTACGCTGTGAGCGGCGCGAAGTCAGCGGTTTCCGGCAGCGGCAGATCGCCGGGGCCGGCCCCGTAGAGCGAGCATGAAGAGGAAAAGAGGAAACGCGGCACGCCGGCTTCCTTCGCGGCCCGCGCCAGGGCGACCGTCGCCCGGTAGTTGACGTCGTAGGTCAGTTCCGGGTCCAGGTCGCCGAGCGGATCGTTGCAGAGGGCGGCCAGGTGGAGCACGGCGTCATAGCCACGGCAGTGCTCGGGCCGTACCTCGCGCACATCCAGCCGCAGGGTCGGCACCTCCGCGGGTGCCGGACCCAGCAGGCACGGGGCGAACAGGCCGGTGTCGATGCCGGTGACGAGGTGACCCGCCTCGCGCAGCACCGGCACCAGGACGGTGCCGATGTACCCTTGGTGGCCGGTGACGAGAACTCGCATGCGAACTCCTTCGTGGTCGGGTGCCGGGGATCGTGGTCGCGGGGGTCAGGCCATGGCCGGGGCCCAGGTCTGCCTGGCGCTGGTGGCGTAGGCAGCGATCAGGCCGTCCATGACGGCGGCAACTGCGGCCGGGCCGTCGTCGGCCGCGCGGTACCACTGCGCCGACGCGTTCAGCGCGAGCGGCAGCGGCCAGACGGGACGCCAGGCGAGGTCGGCCCGCGCGGCGGCGTAGCCGAGTTCCACCCGGTCACCGGCACCGCCACCAGTGCTGCGCAGCGGCCAGCCGGGCACCCCGTACGCGGCGAGAAACCCGTTGACCACCTCGTGCACAGACCCACAGGATTCCCCTGGCTCGCAGCCGAAGTCATACCGGCGGCGGGGAGCCGGGCCCGCCCACAGGCGCGCGGCGAGGGTGAGCGCGCCGCTGACGCCGTCAAGGACGTGCTGCCACGGGCGTACCGCCTGGGGCGCCCCCAGCGTGACCGGCTTCCCGCCGCGCACCGCGCGGACGACATCGGCGAGGAGCCGGCCCTCGGCCCAGTCCCCGCCGATCATCACGCCCGGGCGGGCCAGGCCGACCTGCATCGGCTCGGCCTCACCCGGCATGCGCCCGGCCGCCTGCTGGGTGAGGCGGTGCGCGTAAGCGGCCACGCACGCCTCGACCGCGAGCTTCGAGGCAGCATAGGGCCCGAGTTCGAGATCGTCGCCCAGCCGGGTGATGGCCGGGGTTCCGGTCACCACGACGCTGCGCACCGACGGCTGGCGCAGCGCCGCGTCGAGCACCGTCACGGTGCCGGCGACGTTGCTGGCGAAGGTGACCGCCGGGGCCCGGTACCCCGCGGCCACCACCGTGCTGCCGGCCAGGTGCAGGATGATCTCCGGCTGGAACGTGGCCATGGCCGCGGCCAGCCGGCTGGCGTCGGTGACATCGCCGTCAAACGTGCGCACCGCGGAGCACGGGGGGGTGTCCGCCGGATGCTGCCCCCGGCTGTAGCCGGCGACCTCGGCGCCGAGCGCGGTGAGCCAGCGCACCGCCCAGGCGCCGACGAATCCCGTGTGCCCGGTCACCATGACCCTGCGGCCGGCGTAGGCATCGCCGAACAGCTCAGCAGGCATGGCTGGTCCCGACTTTGCTGGTCCCGAACCACTCGCCGAGGTGCTCGCGGACGGCGCTCAGCGGCGGCGCGAGCCGGTCACGGTCGGAAAGGACAGGCTCACGAAGCGGCCACTCGATGGCCAGCTCAGGGTCGTCCCACGCGATCGTGACGTCCAGGGCGGGGTCGTACGCGGCGCACCTCCAGCTCCGGATACCGGCCGGATGCGCGCACGGCTTCCAGGCGCTGAGCGACTTCGCGGATGTCTGCTACAAGGTAGACGCCGCGTACGACC
>DAIRVB010000264.1:0-6476 GCA_036803065.1 Streptosporangiaceae bacterium | reverse complement strand
GCGTAATGGTTATCGTTTTCATCTAGGGGCCGGCCACCCCCTCCTCAAATTCCCCCCCCGCGATGCCTACCGGAGACGGACCACCAGATGCCTGTTCGCAGTGGCGCCACGCTCGCGGCGCTGTCGATCGCCGTGGCTGTGCTCAGCGCGGCGTGCTCATCCAGTCCGGGGCCGGCCAGCGCAGCCGATTCGACCGCGACCATCGTCGCCGTCGGGGCCGAGAACGAGTACGCCAACGTCATCGGCCAGATCGGCGGCAAATACGTCAATGTCACCGCGATCGAGAGCAACCCGAATACGGATCCGCACAGCTTTGAGGCCAGCGCGAGTGTTGCCCGGGTCGTCAGCAGCGCGGAACTCGTCGTCCAGAACGGCCTCGGATACGACACGTACATGAACAAGATCGAGGCCGCGACGCCGAACGCCAAGCGCAAGGTGATTGACGTGCAGAACCTCCTGGGCCTGCCGGACAGCACCCCCAACCCGCACCTGTGGTACCGGCCGGCCACGATGCCGGCCGTCGCGAAGCAGGTGGCCAGGGACCTCGCCGCCGTGGCGCCCTCGCACGCCGCGTACTTCACGGCGAACGCCGCCTCGTTCGACCGTTCACTGCAGCCCTGGTATCAGGCGATCGCCAAGTTCAAGGCGGCGTACCCGGGGACTCCGGTGGCCACCACCGAGCCGGTCGGCGACTACATGCTGCAAGCAGCCGGCGCCGACAACCTCAGCCCGTTCACCTTTCAGGCCGACGTCATGAACGGCGTGGACCCCCCGCCGCAGTATGTATCCCTGGAGAACAATCTCTTCTCGGGCCGGAAGGTGAAGGTCTTCCTGTACAACCAGCAGGTGACCGACTCGCTGACCGTATCGTTTCTGACCGCGGCCCACCGGTACGGCATCCCAGTGGTCGGCGTGTACGAGACGATGCCAACGCCGGGTTACACCTACCAGTCATGGATGCTGGCCGAGGTCAATGCACTGCAGAAGGCCGTCGCCGACAAAACATCAACGCAGAAGCTGAAGTGAATGACCTACCAGCGCCCGGTTGACGGCCAGGACGAGCTGCTCGCCGTCGAAGGTGTCAGCGTCTGGCTGTCGGGACGCGAGATCCTGCACGACGTCGGATTCACGCTGCGCCGCGGCGAGTTCGTCGGCCTCATCGGCTCGAACGGCGCGGGAAAGACGACCCTGCTGAGGGTCATCCTCGGCCTGCAGGCACCAGCTGAGGGCACCGTGCGCGTCGGGGGCCAGCCGCGCTCGCGGCGCAACTCGATGATCGGATACGTCCCGCAGAAGATCCTGCTGGATCCGGATATGCCAATCCGGGCGCGCGACCTGGTCGGGCTCGGGCTGGACGGGCAACGGCTCGGTATCCCGCTGCCGTCCCCGGGCCGCCGGAAGCTCGTGGACGAGATGCTGCGGGCGGTGGGCGCGGACAGCTTCGGCGACGCGCGGATCGGGAACCTGTCCGGGGGGGAACAGCAGCGGGTGCTGATCGCCCACGCGCTGATCAGTCGGCCCAAGCTGCTGCTTCTGGACGAGCCCCTGGCCAACCTCGACATCGCCAGCGAGCAGGAAGTTGTCACGCTGCTCGCCCGGCTGGCGAAGGAACAGCAGATCGCGGTGCTGATCTCGGCCCATGAAATGAACCCGCTGCTTCCCGTCATGGACCGGGTGGTCTACCTGGCCGCCGGCCGCGCCGCATCCGGGACCGCCGACGAGGTCGTCCGGTCCGACGTGCTCAGCGCCCTGTATGGCCAGCACGTCGATGTGATCCACGTCCATGACCGGATCCTGGTCATCGCCGGGCCCGGCGACATCCCCGGCGCCCCGCATCCGGATATCGATGTCCACCGCGATGACGCCGGGGCTCGCCGCGATGAGCAGGCCGCCTCCCCCATCATCGGCGGCGCGTGACCAGCCGTGGGCCACTTCCTCAGCGTTGTCGTCGAACCGGGTTTCTTCCAGAACGCGCCGGTCCGGCTGGCTCTGCTGGCCGGCGGCGTGGTCGCTGTCGTGTCCGGCATCGTTGGATCGTTCGCGGTGATCCGGGGCCAGTCCTACGCTGGTCATGCGCTCGCGGACATCAGCGTCACCGGCGGGTCGGCCTCCTTCCTCATCGGGATCTCCCCGCTGTGGGGATTCGCGGGCATCGGCGTGGTGGCGGCTGGAATCATGGACATGATCGGGATCCGGCGGCCGCGAGGACGGGACCTGGCCACCGGCATCGTCCGCGGAGCGGGCCTGGGCCTGGCGGCCCTGTTCCTCTACTGGGACACCACCCACAGCAACACCACGGGCGCGGCGATCTCGATCCTGTTCGGATCCCTCTTCACCATCAGCAATTCGATAATCCCGGCCATCGCGTTGCTGAGCGTGACGGGCCTCGGCATCGTCGCCGTGCTCTACCGCCCGCTGCTGCTTAGCTCCGTGAGCGCAGAACTGGCCGTCGTGCGAGGGATCCCGGTGCGCATCGTCGGGCTGCTGTGCCTCGTGGCGATCGCGGTCGCCGTGTCATTGTCGGCCATGACCATCGGCGCGATTCTGAGCACGGCGCTGCTCATCGGGCCGCCGGCGGCCGGGCTGCGGCTGACCAGCAGGCCTGGCCTGGCGATGATCTGGGCGGCCCTCATCGGCCTGGCCGCCACCTGGCTGGGCGTCCTGCTCGCCTGGGACAGCTTCTACTGGCCACCAGCGCGGCACGGCTGGCCGGTCAGCTTCTTCGTCGTGACACTGGTCTTCATCTTTTACGTTCTGGCCCGCCAGCCTGCGGCGCGGAAGACGAGGCGGGCCGCGGATCGATCCCGCGCCAGCCGCGCGGCGGGTGCCGTGGCCCCGGCGGCAGCCGGCTCTGGAGAGGGCTAGGGCCATGTTCTCCGGATTCATGGCGAACACCTGGGCGGTGGCGACCATCGTCGCCGTGGTCGCCGGCGTGGTGGGGTTCTTCATCGTGCTGCGGGGCTCGGCGTTCGTCGCTGACGCGGTGCCGCAGGGCGCCTTCGCCGGGGCCGCGGGGGCGAGCCTTCTTGGCATCAACACCCTCATCGGGCTGGCGGTGGCCTCCCTGGCCGGCGCGCTCGGCATCGGCTGGCTCGGCCGCCGCGGCCGCCGCGACGTGGCGACTGCCCTGGCGCTGGTCGTGATGCTCGGCCTTGGCGCGCTCTTCCTCAGCTTCAGCGTCGAGTACGCGCCGGAGATTGAGTCTCTGCTGTTCGGCGAGGTGCTCGGGGTCAGCGCTACCGAGATAGCCCCGATTGCTGTGCTCGGCGCACTGTCCATCGCCGCGATCATGGTCCTGTACCGCCCGCTCCTGCTCACGTCGGTGATGCCGGAACTCGCGGAAGCACGCGGGGTGCGCGCCGACCGGATAGAGATGTACTTCCTGGTGATCGTCGCCCTGGCCACGAGCATGACGCTGCCGGTGGTGGGGGCACTGCTGATCTTCAGCCTGATGATCGGCCCGCCGGCGGCGGCCCGATCGGTCACTGACCAACCGATGCATGCCATGGCGCTATCGGTGCTCATCGCGGTCGGCACGGTCTGGGCGTCGATCGCCGCGTCCTACGACACGAACTGGCCGGTCGGATTCTTCGTCGGCGCCATCGGCGCCGGCTGCTACGGTGCCGGACGCGGCTGGGCGGCCCGGCGCGGGAGGACGCGGATCCGGCCGGCGGAGGCGTGGCGCGAGGCCCGGGAGCACGGACGGGAGCCTGCTAATGTGCGGTTGTGATGACGCCGGTGCCTGCTAAGCCCCCGCTCGGCGGCACGCGGGTCCGCGGGACCAGGCAGGCGGAGGCCCTATCCGCGGCACTCGACGGTCTACCGGGTTTCTGCAGCGCGCAGCAGATCCATGCCGAACTGCGCCGCCGGGGCGAGCACATAGGTCTCACCACCGTCTACCGTCACCTGCAGGTCCTGAGTGAGGACGGCAGGGTCGACACGATTCGTGACGCCAGCGGCGAGACGCTCTACCGGCGGTGTGCGAGCCACGCCCACCACCACCACCTGACCTGCCGCCAATGCGGGCGCAGCGTCGAGGTGGAGGGACGCGCCGTCGAGCGATGGGCCGAGCAGGTCGCCGCCGAGGCCGGCTTCACCGCGGTGGACCACACGGTCGAACTGTTCGGCCTGTGCCCAAGCTGCGGAAAATCCTGACCACTGCCGCTGAGCAGGTCACGGTCGCGAATGTAATCGGGTGACGTACCCGGCATCATTATGTTAATTACCATCCGTGCCTATATAGTTACAATATGCTACTTAGGCATCGCGGGGCCGCCGCATCGTGGGTGACGCTCGCGACCCGCCTGGTCCTCGGATCGGTGCTCATCGCCGCGGGCCTGGCCAAGCTCGGCGACCCCATGCGGGCGGCAGAAGCGGTGCAGGCCTATCAGATCCTGCCCGCCAACCTGGCCCCGATGGTGGGTTACGGCCAGTCGGCCCTGGCGCTCACGCTCGGCATTCTGCTCGTCGTTGGCCTCGCGACCCGTCTCGTGGGGCTGCTCCAGGGCCTGCTCCTGATCGTCTACATCGGCGCCATCTCGTCCGTCTGGGCCCGCGGGCTGTCCATCGGCTGCGGGTGCTTCGGCGGCGGCGGCCCGATCGCGCTCGGCCATACCCAGTACCCGCTGGACATTCTCCGCGACATCGCCCTGCTCGCCCTCGCCGCCATCGTGGTCGCCTGGGCGCCTGGCCCCTTCGCCGTCGACCGGTTGCTCAGCGCCATGCCGCAGCACCCTGATGTCATGCCACAGCACCCTGGCGTCATGCCGCAGCACCCCGGCGACCTGTCGCCGGGCGAGAGCCACACCCCGGAACCCGCTGAGACGGTGTCGCCAGGTGGGCCGGCGAGTGCGCCGGCCGGTATGCCGGCGGATGTTTCGGCGGATGTGCTGGCCGGGGGGCCGGAGGGTGTGCCGGCGCAGCACCGCGGGCCAAGCGAACGGCTCATCAATGCCGGCGTCCTGGTCCTGGTCCTGGTCCTGGCCGCGGCCGGTACCGTCGTCCAGCGCGACCGGGCGGCCGCGGAGTCCACTGCGTATCCCGGCCCGTACGCACCGGCCACCATGACCGCTGACAACACCGTGACCATGGCCCAGCCCGGCGTCACCAAGCCAGTCCTCGTCATTTACGAGGATTTCCAGTGCTCAGTCTGCGACGAGTTCGAGTTGGCCAACGGCGGCCTCATCGAGAGACTCGCCTACCTGGGCCGGGTCAAGGTTGTCTACCACCTGTTCACGATCTTCGTGGGCAGCCAGCCACGTCAGGCGAACTCCACCCGTGCCTGGGCGGCGGCCAAGTGCGTGCCTGCCCGTTCGTGGGTCGGGTACCACGACCTCCTCTACGTCCACCAGCCGTCGGAGACCATGCAGAACGGGTTCCCGGTCACCCAGTTGCTTGCCCTCGGCAGGCTGAACGGGCTTACTGGCAGCGCCTTCACCCAGTGCGTGACGTCGCAGCGCTATGCGGCCCAACTGGTCCCGATCAGCAACGAGATCAATAGGAGGGGGGTAAAAGCGACCCCTACGGTCACACTCGACGGACGGCAGATCAGCCTTTCCACTCTCGTCCTGGTGAACGGGGCCCTGTCCGAGGTGATCACTGCGAGACACTGAACGGCATGCTGCGCTTCCCCCTTATCCATCCGCCGTTGCTGGCCGCGCTCGGCGCCGCCGGACACGGCGCCCGGATCCTGATCGCCGACGCCAACTACTCGCACAGCACCAACGTCAGCCCGCGGGCTGACCTCATCCACCTGAACGTGCGCCCCGGGCTGGTCACCGTGGACCAGGTGCTCGAGCCGGTGCTGGCCTCGGTCCCGGTGGAGGCGGTGACGGTCATGCGCCCCGACGACGGCAGCACGCCCGCCGTGTTCAGCCGGTACCGTGACCTGCTCGGCGATGACCTTCCGTTGCAGCCACTCGGCCGGCTGGACTTCTACGCCGCGTGCCGGGAGAGCGACCTGGCCCTGTGCGTCGCCACCGGCGACGACCGCCTCTACGCCAACGTGCTGCTGACGGTCGGGTACATCAGTCCCCCAGCCTGACTACCCGGGGTCGGCGATGAGCACGTGCAGGGTCCGTGGGCCGTGCACGCCCTCGACGCGGACCAGTTCGATGTCGCTGGTCGCGGAGGGCCCCGAGATCAGCGTGTGCGGCCGGGCCGGGTCCAGCCGGGCGAAGGCGCCGGGAAGGTCGGCGGCCACCTGATCATGCCTCACCACCACGAGATGGAAGTCGGGCACCAGGGTTACGGCGCGACGGCCCTGACCGGGGCCGTGGTCCAGGACGATGGTCCCGGTCTCGGCGATCGCGACGGCGCACCCGGTCACCACCCCGGCCGCGGCGTCCAGCAACGCGGTGTCCAGCGGCGGATCGTCGGTGATAAGCGCGGCCCGTGGGCACCGCTCAGCGCACCGGGCCAGCCACTCGGCCGGCAGCCCCTGCGGCACGATGAATTGCAGCTCGGCCCCCCCGTCC
>DAIRVB010000263.1:0-6487 GCA_036803065.1 Streptosporangiaceae bacterium | reverse complement strand
TCGCCGGACTCGGCCACTGGAGAGGCCCCTTCCAGCCTGCGCGCCAGCCGCTCCAGCCTCGCGAGCATCGCCATCTCCCCGGTGCCTGCCGCGGGCAGCAGCACCTGGGCGCAGGTGAGTTCGAGCAGGAGCCGCGGCGAGGTCGTCCCGCGCATCTCGATGAGGCCCTCGCTGAGGATCTGCGCGGCGCGGGCCAACTCGGCCTGGCCGAACTGCCTGGCTTGCTCGCTCATCCGGTCGAGCCGGTCGGCCGGGAGGTCAAGAAGCCCCGTCTGGGCCGCCCCCGGGACGGCCGCGAGGATGATCAGGTCACGGAACCGGTCGAGCAGGTCCGCGGCGAAGCGGCGCGGGTCGTGCCCGCTCTCCACGACACGATCCACGGCCCGGAAGACCGCCGCGCCGTCGCCGCCCGCGAACGCGTCCGCGACCTCATCAAGCAGGCTGTCGTCGGTGTACCCGAGCAGGGCGACGGTCTGGTCGTAGCGCAGCCCGTCCTCACCGGAGCCCGCCAGCAGCTGGTCGAGGACCGACAGCGAATCGCGTGCCGAGCCCGCGCCCGCGCGGACCACCAAGGGCAGCACCGCAGGCTCGTAGCCGATGCCCTCCGCGCGCAGGATCTCTTCCAGGAGTTCCCGGAGAACCGCGGGTGGCACCAGGCGGAACGGATAGTGGTGGGTTCTCGACCTGATCGTGGCCAGGACTTTTTCCGGCTCGGTCGTGGCGAATACGAACTTGAGGTGCGGCGGTGGTTCCTCGACGAGCTTGAGCAGCGCGTTGAAACCCTCCCGCGACACCATGTGAGCTTCGTCGATTATGTAGATCTTGAAGCGCCCGGACACCGGGGAGTAGAAGGCCCGCTCGCGGAGGTCCCGCGCATCGTCGACGCCACCGTGCGAGGCGGCGTCGATCTCGATCACGTCGAGGCTGCCCGGGCCGTCAGGGGCGAGCGCGACGCAGGACTCACACTTCCCGCATGGATCGGGAGTGGGCCCCTGGGCGCAGTTGAGCGAGCGCGCCAGGATCCGGGCGCTGGACGTCTTGCCGCATCCCCTCGGCCCGCTGAACAGATACGCGTGGTTGACCCGGCCGTTGCGAAGGGCCTGGCGGAGCGGTTCCGTTACGTGATCTTGGCCTTTGACGTCAGCAAACGTGGCCGGCCGGTATCTCCGGTACAGCGCGAGCCGCGCTGGTGGCCCGCTGGGCGGGGCCTGGTCCTGAGGGGCGGTGCCGGGCACGTCGCCTGCCATGACCTCATCCTCGCCGGGCCGGGAAGGGGAGCGACCCCCCGCACACCCACCAGGGCCCGCGTACCCTTGCTGCCTTCCGGCCCTGGGGGAGTTGGCGGGGTAGCGCCGTGCGAGGGGTCTTGCGTCAGTCTAGTAGCGGACCAGACGCGGCCGTGCCCTGATCCCTGGCCGGCCGCGACGCGGCGCCTGTTCTCCGCCGGTAAGCTGACCGACGGAGGATTCGCCTAGTGGCCTAGGGCGCACGCTTGGAAAGCGTGTTGGGGGCAACCCCTCAGGAGTTCGAATCTCCTATCCTCCGCCAGATGGCTTCCCACTGGGTCCACCGGCCGGGCTCGGGCGTAGCGCGCCAGGTGTGTTGCGGTCGGAGCTGCACGACTGGCTCGAAACCCGAACCAAACAAAGCCCCCAGCTCGGCGGCGCTGAAGAAGCGAATAAGCAGGTGCCGTTTGGGCCCGGCTAGGTAGCGGACGGTCAGGCCCCCATCGGGGTGACGCTCCGTCACCCCGTGCTCGGGCCAGATATCCGTCCCCGTCGCGTTGACCCGCAGGCAGAACAGGCCGCCGCCGGCTACCCGCGCCTGGGCCGCCCGGATGTGCGCGTGGACCCGCGCGGTACTCGGCGTCCCAGGCAGCCGCGGCGCCGTCCGTCTCACCCATCTGCTCCTCCATCATGTGGGCCGTCCAGCCCCGTCCGCGCAGGGCCGACGTGACCGGGGTAGTCCGGGACGGCGATATGCGGGCCGTCCAGCCCCGTTCGCATGGGGCTGACGTGACCGGGGTGGTCCGGGGTAGCGATGTAACGGACGGTGACGGCAGTCGTTCCTGGTGCGCGTGTTTACTACCTGTTTGTCCACTCCTTTCGCGTAGTGCGTCATTGGCGACGTTTGACTGCGAGCGCGACGGATGTCCTGTCATGCTGCCTGATTGGGAACGGATGGTAGGGCCCGGCGAGAGCCGCGGGAGGTTCAGACGGCGGGCACGTTGCGGCGTTAGGAAGCTTCGTGAGTTCAGTACCCAGTGCTAGTTCAGTACCCAGTGCTAGTTCGGTACCCAGTGCTATGTCAGTACCCAGCGTGAGCTCAGTACCCAGCGTGAGCTCTGTACCCAGGCACCGCAGGAAGCGGAAGATCAGGCGCACCGGGCAGCACACGACGCCCTCTCAAACGGGGAAGGTGGTGCAGAAGGCGGGGATGGCGGCTCCGGCCGTCGCGGTGGTGGGCGCGCTGGCAGCAGCGGCTCCGCAGATCCAGAAGCCCGCTCAGGTCAGGCCGGCGGCGGCCCAGCAGGTGATCCACGCCCGCCTTGACGCGGCGGTACTCCCGGCCCGCGCGGCAGGCCGCACGTATACCGTCCGGGCCGGGGACACCCTGTCTGGGATTGCTCAGCGGTTCTACGGAAGGGCCGCCGACTGGCCCACGCTGTACCAGGCGAACCGTTCCAGGATTCGCCAGCCGGGGCTGATCTACGTCGGCCAGGTGCTGAGCATCCCGGGCGTACCCACCACGTCGCACACCACCACGTCACACACCACCACATCGCACACCACCACATCGCACACCACCACGTCACACACCACTGGTGGCACGCACACAACCGCGTACCGGCCGCGGCACTACAAGCCGGCCCACAGCGCCCCCGTCACTGCCCGGCAAGGGACGCTGAACTGCGGCAGCCTGGAAGCGTTGTGGCGTTCGGCAGGTGGCGCACCGTGGGCGGAAGTCACGGCTGCCTCCATCGCCATGGCAGAGTCCGGGGGGCGCCAGTACGCCACGGGAGCGGCCGGCGAGCGTGGCTACTGGCAGATCAACCCGGTCAACGGGGCCCTGTCGACTTACAGCGCCTACGGCAACGCACGGTCGGCGGTCATCATGTCCCGCGATGGCACGGACTGGTACCCATGGACCACCTGGGTGGACAGAGCCTACGCTGGACGCTGCTGACCTGGCCGTCTCTCACCGGGAGGGTGAGCCGTCACCAGGCCGTCAGCGCTGCCATTTGTACCAGCTAATGGTGATTTGCCGACTGCTGGTGAACCGGATGGCGGTAAGGTCCGTGACAATCCAGGAGCGGACCTTACAACCCTATGGAGCAGATTCATGACCACGAAGCGCGTTCTGATGATCATGTCTGCCGCACTTGTCGCATTTGTGACCGCCTGCGGCGGCTCATCTCCTACCTCTAATACCCCCGGTACCCACCCGGCCAGCTCACCGGCTGCGCCAGCGAGCGTGCAGAGTTCGACCCCGCCGGCCTCGAGCAGCGCCAGCGCCAGCAGTAGCAGCGGCGGCGGCGGCATCCCCCAGAACGGCGGCGGGGATCATGACTCGGACAACAACGGCGGCCCGAGCGACGGCGACGGGAACGTCTGAGGCCCGGCCGGGACACAACAGGACAGCGGACCGGGACGAGGGCCGATGCGCATTCATCGAAGCCGGGCCGGGATCGCCGGGGGCATGATGGCCGCGGGACTGGCCACCGCCTTGACTCTCACCGGCTGCGGCGCGAGCGCCAGTCACACCAGTGCCAGCAACACCGGCGCCAGCCAGACGAGCGGTGCCGGGCAGTCATCCGCCCGGCACCGCGACCCGGCGGGGTTCACCTGGTTCCGCGCCAGGCCAACCCCGAGCGGCTGGCACCGCGCGTCGCTGGCGGATGGCCAGGCCGTCCTGTCCTATCCAGGGTCCCTGCACGCGCTGACAACTGACCAGGGAACCGTCTCCGAGGGGCTCACCACGAAGTCCGGCACCGTGCTGGTCTACCTCAACGTGACCCCCAAGCAGGGCAACGAGACGCCGAGCGACTGGCCCGACTTCCGGGTCGGCCACCTGCTGGATGACGACGCGAGCGCCGCCAAGATCACCGGCCGGGCCACTGGCCTGGAGTTTCGCGGGGGGAACGGGTCGTGCGTGCTCGATTCCTACATCAGCAAGGTGCATGCCAACCACTACCGCGAGATCGCCTGTTTCGTTCAGGGCGCGCACGCCGCCAGCGTCATCGTGGCCGCCGCTCCGGCGGGCGACTGGGGAACCTACCAGGGCCTGCTTGAGGAAGCGGTCAGCGCGTATGCGGCGAGCTGACGTGGGCACACGCCGCGCAGCCAGAGAGGGGAAAAGAAGATGAGCCGCAACGCTTCGGCCCAGCGGACTCCCTCCGTCCGAAGCAGGATGAGTCCGGGCGTACTCACCGGCTACCTGCTACGGGTATGCACGGCGGCAGCGTTGATCACCGACGCTGTTGTTCACCTGAAAGACGCGCCGTTCTACGACGCCAGCACGCAGGCCCTGCTCAGTCAGGGACAGTTGTTCCGGATCCAGGCGGGAGTGGCCATCGTGGTGGCGGTCGCGATCCTCGCCTGGCCCCGTCGGCTGGTCTGGGTGATCGCGTTCCTGGTAGCGGCGAGCGCGGTCGCGGCCGTTGTGCTGTATACCTACGTCAACGTCGGATCGGTGGCCGGCCTGCCGGACATGTACGAGCCGTCGTGGGGACCGCCGGGCAAGGCGCTCTCCGCCATCGCCGAAGGGGCGGGCGCGCTGTTCGCGCTCGGCGGCCTGGCATGGTCGATTCAACGCGGACGCCGGGCCTGACGCCCGGCAGCGGCTTGCCGGCAGCACTCGCCGTCCTCATCTAGACTCGTGGCGTGATCTTTAAGCAGATCGGGGAGGGCCGCCCGTATCCCGATCACGCCCGGAGCACCCGCGAGTGGGGCCAGGTCCCGCCGCGCCCGGTCCGGCTGGACCAGCTGATCACGACAAAGGCCGTGCTCGATCTCCATTTGCTGCTGGCCAAGGACTCCACGTTCTACGGTGATCTCTTTCCGCACGTCATCCGGTGGCGTGGCGAACTGTATCTAGAGGACGGCTTGCACCGGGCGCTCGGCGCGGCGCTCCATCAGCGCTCAGTGCTGCACGTCCGGGTGCTCGATCTCGACTCATCGCCCCAGCCGGAGAGTTCCCCCCTGTTGGCACGGGGTGCAGTGCCGCCGCGTTAAGCGCGGATGTCATCCATTCGAGCAGCGGCGGTACCAGTGCACGCCAGGTCGTCATGGTGTGTCCGCCGCCAGACTCTATATGTAGTTGCACATCGGGCTGGCGCGCCAGCAGCAGCCGCTGGAAATCGCGGGCCGCGGCCACGCCGGAGGTGTCATTGCCCCCGACCCCGAGCCAGAACTGGGGAATCCGCGCACTGACCGGCAGAGCGGGCAGGCGGTTGAGCGGTGTGTTCTGCTTCAGCAGCGCCGTATCCGAGCCGAACGGCGAGATCAGCCGCGGCCGGTTCCCCAGCTGATCCTTGAAGGGCGCGAAGTACCCGCTGAGCACTCCGGAGTACCCGTAGCGCAGCCGGTAGTTCAGGGCGAGGTTGGCGGCACAGTAGCCGCCCTCGGAGTAACCGGCGATACCCCACGCCTGGCCCGCTGGTAGCAACCGCAGGACGCTCGACAGGTACTGCGGAAGGTCCAGTGCCAGGAACGTCGCGTCCTGGGGGCCGTGCAGGACGTTCAGGCACTGGAGTGAGGTACGGCGGCCGCCGTTGGGGTCGGGCATGACGAGCGCCGCGGGCTTGACCACGCCGTCAGCCAGCAGCGTGCTGTACGCGACGGTGATGCCCACCACGTTGATCCAGTCCTGCGGCCCGCCAGGGAATCCGTTGATCAGCTCGATGACCGGAAACCGGTAGCGGCGGTAGGCCTCGCGGAAGTACTGCGGCGGCAGGTAGACATAGACGTGCCGGGTCAGGTGGCTGGACTGGCCCCGCACAGTGAGGCGGAAGGTCTGACCCTGCTGTGCCGCCTTCGTGAGGTCGATCGACCTGCCGAGGACCGCGCTCAGTTTCTGGCCGGAAGCGGCATCGACGGTCGGCAAGGCCGGCCCCTGGTTCGCGCCCTGCCCGCCAAGGTCGGCAGCTACCGCGCCCCAGGTTTGGTAGTAGCCGTAGTACTTGTTGACCGCGGCCACCCCGAAGAGCATCGCCGGGATGAAGGCGATGCAGCCGACGAGGATACGGAAAACCGTCTGCCGGGCCAGGGCAAGCCAGCACAGCAGCGCGCAGAACACCACGATGAAGATGAGGAACAGCGCCGTGCTCTGCGGCTCCAGCACTCCACTCCCCCCAGCCTGGCGGGCCGGTTACGGCATTCCCCGCTGGCCGCGCCCGGCGGTAACCACGGGATCGCGCGGCTCATGAAACTGGCGGTGGAGGTGGGATTTGAACCCACGGAGGGGTTGCCCCCTCACACGCTTTCGA